>JBNKHS010000315.1:0-5364 GCA_050290485.1 Promineifilaceae bacterium (SeqCode)
CTTATACAAAATTTGAATTAACGATAAATCAGCGTAGTAACGATATTGTTATAACATGACGACGGTGTTCAATGTCATAAAGAAGGTAAACAAATCCCTAACAGATCAAGGTCAAAAATAACCTGTGACTTACAACCAACAAACAATTTAGGGATGAACCACTTTCTCTACAAGTTGATTATAAGGGATTAAATGAAAACATTTAAGTTTTTCGCCGCAACAAAAGGCGATTTCAACGTTTTCACTCCATAATTCACGATTTTTTTGCTCAATTTTATAGAAAAGCCTTCGTGAATGGCACAAATTGATTATCCAAAGGATCAATCATGTTCGAGAGACCCCCACAATATTACACCTTTGTTTTACGGATTTGGGAAGAGAGAAGTGACGAAGGGAGAACGGCCGTTTGGCGCTTTAGTTTACATAACAGTGAAGAAGACGGCCGTATTGGCTTTAACTCACTTGAAGAGTTAACCACCTATTTGCAATCAATGCTCAACATTCCCCCATCCCATCCTGAGCAATGATGACTGTCATCAGTCACCGGGAGGAAAACGACCAAGGAATCAACCCCTTGGTCGTTTTTGATCATAATCCTAAGACAATGCAGGTTTTTTACCCAACGTAATATACAAAGGTCAACCTACATTAACTTGTCTTTTCTAAAGATAATGCAGCGATAGGAAAAATCAAGAAACCTTCTTGGTGCAAGCATCCAACTAAACGACAAATACAGTAACAACACTAATATTGTCAGAGCCATCCCGTTGGTTTGCTTCTGCCACTAGCTGCCAGCATAAATCGATGGGGCGATCTGCTGTGGCGATCCGCTCAGCTAATTCATTTTCGTCCGCATAGGCTGTCCACAATCCGTCAGAACAGAGAAGCAATCTATCGCCAGATTGCAAAGTTTGCTCAAATATGTCAATTGAATTTTGCAGATCATTGCCACTTACGGCTTGTGTCAGTACATTGCGCATCGAATGGGTCTGCGCTTGTTCGGTAGAGATGGCCCCAGCCTTGCGCAATTCATTGGGTATGGAATGATCCGAGGTGATTTGTTTTAACAGGCCCGTTCGCCAAAGATACGTTCGACTGTCGCCCACATTGGCGATGTAGGCGTGTTCATTGTAGATCAGAACGGCCGTAACCGTTGACCCCATTCTTCTAATTGTCCCTTCACTAAGGATAGCTCTTATTTTCTCGTTGGCTTGCAGAATTGTATTGTAGAGCCAGCGCTTAATCAGCCGAGGAGTTAACGGCCGTTCCACAGTTGTTGTCACATCATCTTCATTAAAAATAAGCAGTTGACTCAATGCAGCCACAATCGCTTGGATAACCATTTGGCTAGCAACATCGCCAGCTTCATAACCACCCATGCCATCACAGACAACATAAATGCCTATATTTTCTTGATCATTGATGTGCTCAGAAAATTGAAAAACCGAATCTTCGTTTATGGTTCGTCTCTGTCCGCGATCACTCAAAGCGGCCGTATGCAGCTCCAAGCTTTTTGTGGTTGTTAAAGGTTGGATATTCATCATGATACAACCTCCGTTTTTGCGTTTAAAATATCTAATAAAAGTTTTGTTACCTGTTGTCCTTAACGATCCCAAAAGACATAGATTGACATATCTCGCTACCCAAAACAAAAGCGCCTAAACAACCATGGCAATAATAGAAGAAACTTCCAGAACAGCATCGTTTGCTGAGGGAGTTGATGCCAGTTCGGTAAAGGGCGCTAAAATAGGCGAGCATCTCCACGATGATCATGATCAGCCACATAAGCTGATTAAGTTTTCGCGGCTATTGCCCCATCGACATATTGTTCATCATAAGTTTCTTGGTATTGATTTGCTTGTGTCATTTTGACCTCCATGATCAAAGATCCTATGTCTCATTATAAATGGTACTCACCTATGCTAACATGGGCATCTTCCCTACCCTCATGAAAAAAACCACCTTTCACATTTCAGCCATCCAAAGCTTAACTACAGTAATTTACAACATGCTTTGATAACATATTGACAGAAATGCCACGTACCAGCCTTGTCAAACTGGCCAGATAAACTGCACCAAAGGCACCGTAATAACGGCAACAAGCAAGGTAAGCGGCACACCAACGCGGATAAAATCGGTAAATTGATAACCCCCAGGACCATAAACCAATAGGTTCCCGTGGTGCCCAATTGGCGTGAGAAAAGAAGCAACCGCAGCCATCGCAACGGTTACAACATAGGCCGAAGGAGAATGTTGTAGCGCCACAGCCAAGGAAATTGCTACAGGCCCCAACAACGCCACTGTTCCGGCATCCGACATCATTTGGGTAATTAGGGCAGCACTAATAAATAGCAAAAATAGAACAATAGTTGGTGACCATCCAGATATGTGTGTGGATAAATAATCAGCCAGTAGTTGAGCGGTACCCGTTTTTTGCATGGCCAATCCCAGCGGAATCGCACCAGCGATAAAAACGTAAATCCGCACATTTATGGCACGATACGCTTGAGAGATGGTGATGCAACGCATCAGCACCATAACGACCGCACCCGTTAACAAAGCAATGGCAACAGGCAGGATGTTGAGCGCCGCGACGGTAACAGTGGCAACGACAATCAGGCCAACCATAGATGCCCGATGACGCATAAAGGGTTCCGCATGAAAAGGAACAAGCATGAGAAAAGAACGATCTTGACGTAACCGTTCAAATGCATAGGCGGTGCCAAATAACAATAGCACATCCCCCTCACGCAAGCGTACGCGCGACAATTCAGCACGTAACCAGGCACGACGACGCCAAATACCAACCACAATCAGATCGTACCGCTCTAAAAAGTTAACTTGCCCAATTGTACGCCCCACGAAATCTGCTCCAGGAGCGACGACGGTTTGCACCAATTGCTCAGAAACTTCTTTATTGTTTTCTTTCTCTGTATCGGTGTCGGCACCATTTGCACCGTTTTTATATTTAAGCAGCGGGTGCAAATTAAAACCAGGGTCTTGTTGGATAGTGGCTAGTTCATTAGGTGTTGTGCGAACTAACAAAACATCGTTGGCCTTGAGCCGTTTGCGATCATACGGCCGTATCCGCGGATGACCATGACGCAGCCAACCCATAATTTGAAAACGGCCGTTACATTCTGCATCAAACTCTTTTAGTGTCATGTTAACAAAGGTAGACGCTTCTGAGATGCTCAATTCCGTATAATATCCATCTAATTGAAACTGCCCTTCCTGTAGTTCATGTCCTCTTCCGTCTCGCATGGGTAATAGCCAACGGCCCACCACGAGGATAAATAATGTGCCCATCACTGTAATTGCCAGCCCGACAGGAGCAATAGAGAAAACGCCCAATCCTGGTTGCCCAGCTTGTTTGAGTAGTTGATCAGAAATAAGGAAAGCAGGAGCGCCGAGAATGGTAATTGTTGTGCCCAAAGAAGCAGCAAAAGACATCGGCATGAGCAACTTTGAAGCGGGAACTCTGTGATCCTGACTCAACTTTAGGGTAACGGGGAGCATAACGGCCGTTATGGTCAAATGATGCGTAAAAGCAGAAAGTACCGCGACAGCCATCATAATGACCGCAATCATTTGATGGTACCCTGCTCCAGCTAAACGACCTATCCAGTAACCCAATCGATCTGACAACCCCGTCGCATACATTGCACCACTGATGACAAAGATCGTCGCCGCAACAATAGCTGGCTCACTGCCAAACCCAGAAAGGGCCTCCTCTGGCGAGAGAATCCCCGTAATAGCCAAAGCGACTATAATAAGTACGGCCGTTAAATCAATACGCATTCGCTCTGTGAGCAATAAAACAGAGGCACTAATTAGAATAACCAGTAGCGTTAATTGAGTCGTCGTTAAACCAAACACAATTACCCTCCTCTTAGTGAGGTAGAAAATGAATTACCAAGCGTAAAACGCCCATAATAAATACGATTCATACTGGTGACAGACATGTAGCCCGTTACTCCTGTACCATTAAATTACACAGGGGCAACAAGCACTCTTATTCGCTTCTGGCTACTGGGTTAGATTCATTTTGCTTTGAGTTTGAGGTTGTTGTGCACAGTAATCACTTCGGGGTGATTGCTGACAAGATTAGCGGCCACCTCTTTCGTTCCCTGATCGGCAACAGTACCTTCTAAAGTGACAACACCACCTTCACAGATCAGCTCGATAACGGCCGTTTCTGTACGTGGATCTTCAGCCAACTTGCTTGTTAAATCATTGAGCAAATGACTCGTTAATGGTTTCCCTTGCCCCCCTTCCAGAGGCTCGCCAGAATCATCTTCCATTTCAATCCCAGACGTGCCATTGTAATAATACACAACAAGCTCATCTAGATCTTGATTATCTATAGCCAAGTGAATTTCTACTTCACTATTTTGCTCAATAAATTCTGTAGGTACAGCCCGAAACTGTCTTGCCGATTTACCATGTCGCATGACCAACTGTAGAAGACGGCCGTCTTCCGATGCTATAATCACTTGAGCCAGATCACCAAGGTACCCCTGAAAAGTATGTAAGGTCGTATGTGCATCCCAGATAAAATTTTCAGAATCGACACCTTCGCGAACAATCTGCTTCTCTACATACAAATCTGAAGCAACATCTGGTATATGGTCTAAGGGGTATGGATGAAGGCGGATATCACGCGTCCCTTCCAACTGCATATCCGGTTGGGAAACCCCTACATTTACTATATATTCCTCAAAAATTGGATAGTTTTTGATTTCATCATGATTAAGTCTTAAAGTAATTTTGTCTGGTTGGGCACTCTCCACCACATCAAGAGGAAATACAATAAATTGCTTAAACAATATCCCTTTTTGCACAAGAATGTGTGTTGCATAAGTTGCCCGCGGGTTGACTACAACTTTTTGTAAGGTTCCTAAACGCTTACTGCGAACGTGCACCTCGGCACCAAAGCTTAAATTAAGACGGTTCATAATATACCTCCAAACGTTGCCCTGAATTTTGGTTTTGCGTTTGGTTAATGGTGACAACAGAGCGGCTAGCAAACCAGAGTTTAAAATAAACTCCAACAGAGCTCAGAACAATTGATACCAGGACACCCTCAAAGGAAGGCCCTGCCAGGTGCCTGTCCAATTCAACCACAGACACCTGTGATGAGTATAAAAACAATGAAACCTAACAATGCCGTAAATTGGATTCATCTTTTTAACCTAAATCGAATTTACTTGCTTGTTATTTATAAACTGTATCCATCATAAAATCACCAAACACCGGTTGGAATAGGGGAAGTCCCTACATTTGCCCTTAATCTCCCCTACTCCTACACAGAATTCTGTAGGTTAGTTTTGCTGGCAAGAAATTGGCAAAATCTAACAAAGC
>JBNKHS010000316.1:0-5360 GCA_050290485.1 Promineifilaceae bacterium (SeqCode)
GTGAACAATCCCGATGGCGGCAAATGTTCCAAAGTTCCATGCTTTGGGTATTTGCCATTTCCCTAACCATTGGGTTAACTGCCATCTTTTCAATTAACTTAATCACCTCATCTGGCATCCAGCTGGAGGTCGACCAACGGGCTCCAGAAGATATTCGTGCACCACGCGCCTTAACATACGACAGCGAGCTTCTTCTGAACCAAGCACAGGAACAAGCAAGAAACAACGTTCAGGATGAATATTTCACCCCAGAAGGTGAGGATATTGGGCGGCAGCAACTGCAGCAAGTAAATGCCACCTTTGCTTTTATCGATACCGTACGTGCCGATACAATTACCAACACAGAGAACAAAGCCACCTATTTGCAATCCTTAGAAACAATCAATATCGAACCGCAAATAGGGTTAGATCTCTTGGCGTTAAGTGGTTCGGAATATGAGCAAGTAAAAACCGAAGTCAAACGTATCGTTGGGGATCTGATGCGGAATGATATTCGTGACGGCCAACTACGCGATTTTCAGCGGCAAGCTCGACAAGAAGCAAGTTTGTTTCTAACCCCAACCCAAGAAAATGTGGTTACCAGCCTTGCGCCCCAATTCATCGTACCTACCGAGTTCCCCGATGTGGAAAAGACTGAACAATTAAGAGCAGAAGCGGCAGCCAATGTCTCACCCGTTTCTGTAACCATTGTAGAAGGTGAATTACTAGTAGGGCTTGGCGATCGCATTACGCAGCTGGACATCGAAAAATTAACCAAATTAGGTCTTTTGGAAGATGAAAATCCGTGGCGTACCGTTATGTCGCTGTTTATGGCCTCACTGTTGGGAGTTGTTATCATCACGCTGTATTGGTCAAAATTTGCCAGACAATTATGGGAACGCAATCACGTTCGCTACCTCACCGTTTTAGAGATATTGATTCTATTTTTTGCCTTACTTGCCAGTGTGATGTTGGGAAATAACAATCCGCTCATCTACTGGTTCCCAATGGCGGCACTTTCATTGTTACTTGGTGTTGTGTTTGAAGCTCGTCTTTCGATAACAGTAACTGTTGTATTGGCCGGGTTAATTGGATTTGCCACGCCCAATTCTTTAGAGCTTGTGCTGTACACTGCGTCTGGAGGATTATTGGCTATTCTGACTTTACGAGATGAACAACGCTTTAATGTAATTTTCCGTTCAGGTTTGGTGGCAGCCGTTGGCTATACTGTTGTTGTGGTTATGTTCCGTTTTCCACAAGAAACGGTGGATATTTTAGATCTATTACCGATGGTAGGAACGGCCGTTGGTAATGGCATCCTTTCTGCAGGTTTAACACTTGTCGGCTTTTACTTGATGGGCACTTTATTTGGCATCACAACCTCGTTGCAATTACAAGAGTTATCTCGCCTTGATCATCCTTTGCTGCAAGAGTTATTACGCCGTGCCCCAGGAACGTACCATCACAGCATTATGGTAGCTAATCTGGCGGAACAAGCTGCGGATAAAATTAAAGCAAACAGCACCCTTATTCGCGTGGGAGCATTTTATCATGACATTGGCAAAATGAATCGTCCTCCCTTCTTTACCGAGAATCAAGAAGGGGTAAATCCGCATGACTCGCTAGACCCGTTTACCAGTGCACGTATCATTCTCAACCATGTGTCTGATGGACTTGAATTGGCCAAACAGTATAAATTACCAGAGGGCATTCGCGACTTTATTGCCCAGCATCATGGGCAACGCATTGTCAAAGGGTTTTATTTTAAGGCTGTGGAAAATGCTGAATCAGAAGATGAGGTCGATATTGAACAATTTCGTTACTCTGGGCCGCGTCCCCGTTCTAAAGAAACAGGAATTGTCATGCTTGCTGACGCAGTTGAATCCGCATCACGTGCCTTACAACCAAACAGCGAAAAGGCGATTGAAAAATTAGTTAATTCGTTAATTGATAGCGATTTAACAGAGGGGCAGCTCGATAATTCTGGACTCACCTTAGGAGACATCTATCATATTCGGGCTTCTTTTATCAAGACATTAAAAGGACGTTTCCATGTACGGGTAAAATATCCTGGCAATGAAGCACTTGAAATTCAAGAAGAACCACCAAAAGATGATAAAAAAACTTCTCCACAAGAAACGCCCCCTGAAGTGGCCAATAGTCATGAAAATGGGAGCGAACCGCAAGTGACATCATCACCTCCCTTGCCATCTGCGGAAGAAGAGGCCACACTTATTGCAGAAGATGAACAAGGTTAACTATTATGAGATCGTACCAGGTAACTATTCAGCAAAAGGTTAAAGTGAATCAATCAGTAATCACTGGCATTCGAACGGCCGTAACTGAAACGCTCCGTTTTGAGCATGTGCGAGCCAAATCATCGGTCACAATTTTGCTGACGGATGATTTGCAGCTGCAAGAGCTCAACCTTGCTTATCGTGGTATCAACAAGCCAACTGATGTCCTCAGTTTCCCTGTTGGCGATGTCATGCCGGGCATGGAAGATGATCTTCAACTCGGCGATATTGCCATTTCTGTACCGTATGCGGAACGGCAAGCATATGAAGGGCAACACAGTCTAAAATCTGAACTGCAACTGTTGGCGGTACACGGTACGCTCCATTTGTTGGGGTATGATCATATGGAGCCTGAAGAGAAGCTAAATATGTGGGGCGTACAAGCTTCCATTCTAGCCCAAGTCGGTGCAGAAATTACAGGTCCCCCTTTTGAGGCTGAAGACAGCGATCTTAGTTCGAATCCACCGCAACCCTCCTCAGAGTAGAACAACAATGAATCCACAGAATAACGGCCGTTCCGAAATCTACAACCGCGCCAAAAGCTTCCAATATGCCTTCGAAGGTTGGTGGTTTGTCATCCGCACGCAGCACAACGCGTGGATTCATGCCATTGTCACCATAGCCATTGTGATCATGGCGCTGTGGTTACAAGTTTCACGCATTGAATGGGCGATCTTAATTCTCACGTTTATGGCGGTTTGGATGGCAGAATTTATGAACACAGCCATCGAAGCTGTCGTCGATATGGCCTCGCCAGAGTTTCATCCTTTGGCAAAAGTTGCCAAGGATGTGGCTGCGGCGGCTGTTCTGGTCGGAGCTGGTGGCGCCGTGATCATCGGCTTACTCATTCTTGGCCCTCCCCTTTGGCAAAAAATCATACCCTTGATCAGTTAAATACATTGTTACTTCTAAACGAGGCCTGAGCCTGTCGAAGGCTGGGCTGAATTACTTGAAATGGTCGCGGCGACTTCGACAAGTTCAGCCACCGCTAGTTGCGGTAAATTGTTGATCATTACAAGTACCCCCCAAGATCAAGCCACCATTGTTTGATTTCACTTAAACGTGGTTCTATCAAGTTTGGCTTCACACAACGGCGCATCGAAAAAAAGCCAATTGCAAAATAGATCATAAAGCCAGCAATCAGGCCATAAAACGTGTATGTCAGAATTGTTGCGCCGAGGTAACCAAAATCGAATTCCCGCATCAACTATCTTTCTAAATGAGGAAGGAGAACCACGCTTTCCTGTTCATTGGGATCGGTGCGCGCAATAACGGCCGTTGCTACTTCCGTTTCGCTGGGGTTGTACGGCAGATGGGGCATGCCTGCGGGAATGTAGAGGAACTCACCTGCTTTGATGACCATATGCTGATCCATATTTTCGCCATACCACATCTCGGTGACACCACTGATGACATAGATCGCTGTTTCGTGGTTTTCATGCATATGCGCTTTGGCTTTGCCCCCAGGCGGAATGTTGACCATGTGCATACAGATCGCTTGTGCCCCTGTGTTTTCAGCATAGAGACCAGCATCATAGGTAAATGCTTGTTTTCCAGTATAAGAGCCACCTTCACCTGCTTGTACACGTACACATGTTAATTTTTGGGTCATTGAATTTGTCCTTTTTTCGTGATGCGTGAAGCGTGATACGTGACTTTTTCAAGCATCACGTATCACGCTTCTTTTATTCACAATTTTGATTACAAATATTATCCTAAACGATATTGTTTCCCATATCTACCCTTTTTCCTATAATATCGATGTGACTGATATTTTGCTGCAAACCAAACTGTTCATTCCGCAAACACGGCCGTTTCTCGTGGAGCGTCCCCGGTTACACAAAAAGTTAAATGATGGGCAAAACGGCCGTATCACCCTCATTTCCGCACCCGCAGGCTACGGCAAAACCACCCTGATTACCAGTTGGCTGCCGCAAACAGAAAAAGCTGTTGCTTGGTATTCACTAGACGAATATGATAACGATCCCGCCCGTTTTTTGCGCTACTTCTTAGCCGCTTGGCAAACCATTGACCCCAACTTGGGGCAAGACGCCCAAGCCATCTTACAAACAGAAACAATTGGTACCACACCACCTCCCATAACCACACTCTTTACATTATTAATCAATGAACTTGTTGCCTCCGCGCAACCCATTATTTTTGTCATTGACGATTTTCACCTGATTTCAGATGAAACGTTACACAAAGGGTTAGACTTTTGGTTTGAACATGCGCCACCACACATCCATACAATCATGATCAGTCGCGCCGATCCGCCGCTCACCTTAAGCAAATGGCAGGTGCGCGGACAACTTTCCAAACTAACAGCACAAGATTTGCAATTTAGCACCAGCGAAGCCGCTGCCTTTTTGCGTCAGGTGATGCATCTCGATTTAACCACAAAAGAAATTGAAACCCTCGTGCAAAAAACAGATGGCTGGATTGCCAGCTTACAGTTAGCGGCCCTCTCCTTACAAGAGTCGTCATCTTCGGAAAAAAGTGTGGCTACGTTCAGTGGCAACGAACGGCAAATGATGGCTTATCTTTTGCAGGAAGTGTGGCAAAAACAAGATGAAGAGATGCAACAATTTTTGCTGCAAACGGCCGTATTTCACCGCTTCAACGCCCAGTTAGCCAACAGCGTCACCCAATTCGCCAACTGCCATCAACGAATCGCCCAACTCGACAAAAAAAACCTCTTTTTGCGTGCGCTCGATAATCAGCAAAACTGGTACTGCTACCACCCCATTTTTGCCGACTTCTTACAAAAACGGCAGCAAGAAAGCAATCCACAACAATTTCTCCAATTGAACCGTGATGCCAGCAGTTGGTTTGCCCAAAATGGACTCATTGAAGAAGCCATTCATCACGCCCTCGCTGCCAAACAGGATGAAACAGCCGCACAACTCATCCTGAAAGAAGCGAAAACAACCACCTGGCAACAAAACCGCTCGCAAGCCTTGCGCCGTTGGACAGAAGCATTGCCCCAAGCCGTGTTATTTGCCCATCCAGAACTCACCGTTTATGCAGCATGGACCTATGTTTTGCACGGCAACTTCGCCGACCTGACCCACTTTCTCAATC
>JBNKHS010000317.1:0-5353 GCA_050290485.1 Promineifilaceae bacterium (SeqCode)
CGCCCTAGTTGGCGAGAAACAGCACGATTGGTATTGGGTGATCGGACGTTGTTGGGGTTGGCAACGGCCGTTAGCCTGACCAGTCTGGCGGGGATTGCTGTCTTCCAGTTTGAGCCGATTTACATGGATGAGTTGGGGGCGAGTGCGACGTTGATCGGTCTTGCCAGTACGATTCCGGCGGTCATTGAACTAGGCGGCATGTTCTGGGCAGATCGCTTGTCAAGCCGCTTTGGGGCGCTGGCAGTGATGAGACTAGCGATGCTGTTGTACATTTTTCGTGTCGCCATGATTCTGGTCCTTCCCACCATTCCGACGATTATGCTGATGCGCGTGGTGACGGGGCTGGGGTACAGCATGTACAGCGTGAGTGTGGTCAATGCGATCAAGGAAAATAGTCCTGCCGGACAAACAACGACGATGATGGCCCTCTACACCATCACATTGAGTAATTTAATTCGGATTGTAGGCGGCCCGTTGGCCGGGGGGCTTTTTGATGCGGTGGGAGCATACTGGCTATATGCGTTTGCCTTGGTAGCTTATGGGATGAGTTGGCTGGCTTTGCGGAACGGCCGTTGATAAAATCGACTTCCTTTCCAACCAGCAACCGTTTCCAACAAACCGATATTATCCTAACAAAAATTGATAAATCATCATTACACACTTTAGAAAAAAGGATACAGATATGAATAACAATCAAGTAAATACCAACATTCCATCTGTCGCTGGTGCGGCTGATATGGAACTGACCCCTAACGGCCGTCGCGCAGGGGCCGATTCAGGTGATCCGCAAGTGTCATCAGCATTGATTTTCAAGGATGAGACAACACAAGTTGGCGTGTGGGAATGTACGCCCGGGGGATGGGCGATTTTTGATCGGGACAATATGGAAACAGTTTTGGTCGTGGCTGGACAAGGCGTTATCACAGATGCGGATGGCACAGAGCAGTTGCTTTCTCCCGGTGTAGTGACGGTGCTGCCTAAAGGTTGGTCTGGTCGCTGGGACATTACGGAAACACTTCGTAAGGTTTATATTATTGTGAGGTGAGTTGGGTGGCTTTGCAGAACGTCATCCTTGTTTATGGGATAGTGTCGCTGTGAAAACGGCCGTTTTTCATCAAACTGCATGGTGGTTGCAAATCAAGACGCGAACAAATCAAACAGAAAACGATGCGAGAGTGCCGCAGATTGAATCAGCAACAAGCAAGAAGTGTGTTAATGTAGAGGCGTGAGAGTCTCTCTTATTCGTGAAATCTTGTCCTCGCTGCCTGCGGAGGCCCCCATGTTGACTTCAAAGAGGCATGCATTCTTGATTCTAAACGGAGACATTTATGGACCCGTTTAATAGGATTAATCAGAGAAATTTACTACTATGCATTTATCTATTCCACAGCCCATACATTGATCCGACCTTCAGTACAACCACTAACTAACAAACTCCCGTTTTGAGTGGCTAACAGACAACAAATGGCCCCTTGATGTTCTTGGTGGGTACTCATCAGTTTTAAACTGGGCAGGTGATACCAACTGAAGTCACCTTGTTGATTCCCCATGACCAATCTATGCTCTTGATCATAGATTAATATCGAACTTGGATGCTTTAAAGCAGCAGGAAGCGATCCTAAGGTTTTATTTTGCCAAACAGTCGTTAACCCAGTTTGATCGTAAGCTACAATTAAATGCTCATTCGTCATAACAAACTGCTTTATTGACATCTCATGAAGCAGTTCATAATTGAAACAAAACATACCCGCCTTTTTATATAAAGCCCGAGGCGTAGGCTCCAACAAGGTTTCTTTATTTGATTGTACCCTATCCAAAATTCTAAAAAGAGAAAAAGGTGAGCGATTCTTAGCAGGTGACGTTTTTCGAGCATAGGCAACTATGTAATTTTCTGCCAATTCTCTCACAGACAAAGTTAACAGTTGACCATCATCACTGCATGCCAACTGTTGAACAAAAGCCATATAACCCTCTCCCAATTTATACTTCTTATAAGAGCGTCGCAACCCTGTTTTCTTTAACCTATATACGTTTAACACAAACCGAGCCCAATCATTTCTCTCATAGTTAATCAATACAGCTAATTCCGACCACGTAGTTGGAACAGTTATCTCTATATTAAAAATCGGGCCACTACGCGTAAGATAACGTGTATAAATGCGCTGCACACATTTACCTTTGGTTAAGTCCCAAAACTGAATTAACGGCATCTTATACCAAGCCTTTGTCGGGAAAGCAGGGCTATTAACAGTTACCAACATGTTACCATTAGGACGGAGCAACAATTGGCCAACATTATGGCCGGTTTCTAAACGCATCTTATTCTTAAGGTTGTCAGTCAAACGCATAATGGACACCTCTTGCTGTCTGGCGACAACAATAAAATATCCCTGGTCATCTAAACCTAAACAAGCTGGTACGTGGGTTAATTGAGATAAATGAGCTACTTGCTTACCATCACTCAACTGCCACACAGTCACATCGCCTGTTTCAGTTTGACCTAACAACAGTTTATCATCAGGTGAAAAATTTAAATGTCTTATAGATGTTGCCTGCTGAAAATGTTGATAAAGATTCATTTGATTTAAATCCTTGATCTCATTTTAGAATTTTCAAAGGCTCAAGAACAGTAAGTAATGCTTAAGTAATTTAAAAGGTCACCCTTTTCTTTTGCTTCTACAACATAACTGACCACACTTCTATTGATAATACATCATTCATTGCGCAACCGTTCAAGTAAAACAGCATCAAATAGTTGCTCACCCGCCTCTAAATCATCTATCCATCCCTGGCGCAAATCAATCACCTCTTGATTGTTCTCATTTTCTTTTTGCCATAAAACATACGCATAAAAATCTTCAATGGCACCCGCAAGATCTCCTGTCAATGCGCAAGCTAAGCCACGACTATCACGATATGCACCTTGTTCAGGATCCATTTTTACGGCCGTTTCGCAAGCAAACATCACATCCTCAGCCCAGCCCCACAAACTGCCATACCAGCAAAGATTGTTCCAAGACTCATCTGGAATCATCAGTTCTGAAACATGTTCATCGACATACAGATAAGCAGCAAGTGCTAAAGATGCTTGCTCCTCATTTTCGCTGAGGAAAATCAGATTTTCTGCGTTCCACAGCAATCTATTTGCTATATCTAGCTGATAATCTGGCGGGATGTCTTGTGCCAAGGTTATCAGCAAACTATTTACAGCAGCTTCATAATTCCCCTATGCTTAACGACGAGAAAGAATTGGGAACGTTTGTCCTGTTAATGGATGAAACGGGTGTGTGACTGTAAACTCATGCGTTTCATCCATTTGATTGGGTATAGTTGACGGTTTATCTAAATGACCAAGTTGAAGGCCAGGTGAATCGATTGAAGTTTATCAAGCGTATGATGTACGGCCGTGCTAACTTCGATTTACTTCGTAAACGTGTTTTATATAGCCCAAGCTAAGTCATTTTCACGGAAAATGATGTTGTTGGCGAACGTTCGAGAGAGCGTTTCTAAGGGGAAATAGTATGCTGGAGCGCGAAATTTCAACTTCTGGAGGCTTCTGATGCCCCTGCTAACCGAACCGATTTTTGACGTACCTGAACTTACCTCCCAGATTGCCCAGGCAGCATTCCCCAAAGGCAATATCTACATGCTGATGAGAGATGAATTAGGGGTATTTTACGATAATGACCAATTTAGCGAGCTCTTTTCCCATACGGGCCAACCAGCCATAGCGGCTTGGCGGCTCGCCTTGGTCACGGTGATGCAGTTTGTGGAGAATTTAACAGACCGCCAGGCCGCGGATGCCGTTCGTTCACGAATTGACTGGAAGTATGCCCTTGGATTGGATATGACCGATGCAGGTTTTCATTATTCCGTCCTCAGCGAGTTTCGTGGGCGTCTATTAGCTGGTGGCCAAGAAGCATTGTTGTTCGAGACATTGCTGGACTGTTTCAAGTCGAAAGAGCTACTCAAGTCGGGTGGAAAACAACGCACCGATTCAACCTATATTGTGGGTGCAGTTCGTCGCATGAACCAGCTAGAGTTGGTTCATGAAACCTTACGACATGCCCTTAATGAACTGGCTGTTCAGGCACCAGCCTGGTTGAAACGGCAAGTGACGGCCGACTGGTTTGACCATTATAGCCATCAAACCAGTAGTTCATTACTGCCGAAGAAAGAGAGCGAACGGCAAGCATGGGCCGAGCGGGTGGGGCGGGATGGACTTTTTCTTCTGCGCCAACTCTATCATGAAGGTGACCACCCTGAGCTTATCGAGCTATCAGCGATTGCCACGTTAAGATTAGTCTGGATCCAGAATTTTTATGAAGAGGATGGGATCGTACAGTTACGTCGGCAAGAAGATCAACCGCCAACCGCACAACGTATCACGTCACCCTATGACCTTGAGGTTCGTTATAGTACCAAACGAGATGTCAAATGGACGGGTTACAAAATCCATCTGACCGAAACCTGTAATCCTGATTCGCCCAATTTGATCACCAATGTCGAAACGCGCCCCAGCACTGAGCCTGACCATGAGGTTACCCACATTGTTCATCAGCATCTGGCCGAGAAAGAACGTTTGCCCACCGAGCACTTTGTCGACAAAGGCTATATGTCCGTTGATCATCTCATCCGAGCGCAGCAGGACTATAAAATTACACTTATGGGTGCTGTGCCGGATGATAATAGTTGGCAAGCCCTCAAACAGGGGTACGATAGCAGGCAATTCACGATTGATTGGGCCAATGAAGTTGCTTACTGTCCCCAAAAGCACCAAAGTTGCAGTTGGTCATTGGCCAAAACCCGTTCAAAAAGACCCGTTGTGAAAATCAAATTCCGACGCAGAGATTGTCGTGCCTGTGAAGCTATTTCCTTGTGCACCAACAATCGGGAAAGGAGACGGACACTAACTGTTTTGGCCCCTCAATCTCATTTTGAAACTCAGCAAAATGCCCGTCAAATACAACAAACAACCTCGTTCAAAGAAGCCTGCAAAGTGAGGGCAGGTGTTGAAGGGACGGTATCGCAGCTGGCTTGTGCTTTTGGAGCCAGGCGATCGCGCTATCGTGGTTTGGCCAAGACACACTTGCAGCATTTAGTCACAGCTGCCTCTATTAATCTGCTGCACGTTATTAATTGGCTTAATAATGTCCCTCGGTCTGTTACCCCTACATCCCATTTTGCCCGTCTGGCTCTATGATTCCGAGTTCGCCAACAACATCAAAAGCGGAAGAACCCATTTTCAACGGCCATTTTCTGCATTTTCACTTGTCATATACATACCCTCAATAATTTTCCGCAATCAAATAATATAGAAACTTGTACGTTTTCTCTGATGGAAATCTCAAAC
>JBNKHS010000318.1:0-5316 GCA_050290485.1 Promineifilaceae bacterium (SeqCode)
CCACCCATTCCAGTGAACGTAAGGTGCGTCCGATACACCACTTCGCAATGCGAATATTACCAACTTGCTCTGGTTTTTCTGTTTCATAATAGGACAAGGTGCGCTCAAAAATTGCAAGTGCCTGCTTATACTCACCCATATCGTGGTACGTCCAACCAATGTTGTTATACAGCGATCCGCGCCACCCACTGGCTTTTTCGTCCGTTGTCTTTTCGGCCAGATCAAGGGCAATCAAGTTCCACTCCATCTGCTCTTCAGATGTGGGCATGGCAATACCGAGCATGTGCGCCGCGTCAATGGTCAAATCATCGGATGCACCAGTCTCCAGGCCAATTTCGTAGGCTTGCTTAAACAAGGGAACGGCCGTTTCTGGAGATCCCGCCGAATTAAAACAACGTCCCCTTTCGAGTAAATAATGCATGTGTGCTTTGGGAAAAACGGCCGTTATTTGCGGTTCTACTTCGTCCAAAATAGCGTGGGCCTGATCAAATTGGCCTTGCAAACTATGCGTACGCGCCAACTGCGTTTGCAATTCCAAATAATATTCCTGCTCACCAGCTGCCTCCGCCGCAGACAGTTGTTCCCGAATCCGCACCGCGCTCTCATCCGGGGCGTTGTAATTCCATAAAGTATGAATGGGGGGTAATTTGTCATTCATCATTGGGAATTATAACAGTACTTCATCGGTTTAGCGCATTCCGAAGTAAACGTGGTCTATTGGTGATAATGGCATCCACGCCCAACCCGGCCAACCGCTGCGCTTCTTGCGGATCGTCAACCGTCCAGACATTCACCATCCAGTTATGACGCCGCGCCCACACCATATATTTTTCATTGACCAATGAATAGTGGGGATGATTGGCCTGCGCCACACTGATGATGTGTTTGTATTTCATCCATCTGTTGTACCAAAGATGGGCAACTTTTGTACGCGCGCTCAACTGTTTACGAATACGGCGAATGGCAAAAGGGTTAAATGAAGAAATTAAAATTTGGTCTTGTAAATGATGGCGCTGGATGCAGTTGGCAACGGCCGTTGCCAGCGCACCATCTCCGAAAGTAAATAATTTCAACTCTACATTGTACAAAAAAGACGACCCCAACAACTCAAAAACCGCATCAAGTGTTGGAATCGCCTCTCCATTGGCTAATTTGAATTCTTGCAATTGTGCCCATGACAAATCTGAAATTTTACCCGCCCCATCTGTTAACCGCTCAACAGTTTGGTCGTGGAAGATAATCAATTGGCCATCCGCACTAAGTTGCACGTCCAGTTCAATGCCATCAGCACCCTGGTCTTTGGCCAGGGCAAATGCCGCTAAAGAGTTTTCGAGGGCATCTGCACTGGCCCCACGATGTCCCAAGATTAACGGCCGTTTACCCAAGCGACCAATAGGCGCAACCCACCGCATTTTTACAACTGCACAAAATAAGAATCCGCTGCTCGATCAATCAAATCCTTTGTTAATTTCGGCTTCACGCCCAAATATTCCGAGATATCCATCAATTGATCCAGGATGTCGCGTGGGTGATTCGCCCGCAGCTTCATATTGCGCTTAATATAATACTCCTGCAATAAATACTTGACCCCATTTTCATCGAAAGGTATTTTCCGGCGATCACAAACCAGCTTGAAAATATCACGATATCCCTCAAACGATGGCGAAGTCACCTCAATCTTGTGACGAATACGGCGCAAAAATGCTTCATCCACCAGATCACGCGGCGGCAAATTTGTCGAAAATACAATCAGCACCTCAAACGGAACTTCCACCTTACGCCCTGTATGCAGTGCCAAAAAGTCAATCTGCTTCTCCATCGGCACAATCCAACGATTCAGCAGATCACGCGGGCGCACCTGCTGACGACCAAAGTCATCAATCAAGAACATCCCTCCGTTCGCCTTCATCTGGAAAGGAGCCTCATAAAACTTGTTGATCGGATCATAAATCAGTTCCAACCCATCCAAAGTTAGCTCACCACCCACCATAATTACAGGCCGCTTAATACGAATCCAGCGAGCATCCGTACGCCGCGAACCCAGCGTCGCAGTGGTCATTTTCTGTTCAATTTCAGGCACAGCAACATGATTAATCTCATCATATACCTTGATGATTTGACCATCCACTTCAACCGCATAAGGAATATACATATCCGTAGTCAAAATCATGCGACCAATACTTTCTGCAATTGTCGTTTTCCCATTTCCCGGAGGGCCGTACAAAAAGATGGATTTCCCTGAATTTGCTGCCGGTCCAATTTTGTCCAGCATCGACTCTTCTAATATCAAATGAGACAATGCCTGACGAATACGGGAAGGGGTGACTTTTAAGCGGCTGCCACCCTGTGCTTTAATGGCCGATACATACGCATCCCAGGGAACGGGCGCCGGGCCAACATAGGTCGTACGCTCTAATTGCTCACGCGCACGCGCTGCCCCTTTATTTGTAATCAAATATTGGTAGGTTGCAGCACCTAACCCCCCGGAACCTTTTACCTCGCACATTTGCTCACGTTTCAGGTAGTCCATAACCGGACCAACGACTGTTGCAAACGGCAAATGCATATTTTCTGCAATATCATGACCTGTCATCTGGCCACGAAAATACATGAATTTCAAGGCCAGATCTTGCAAAAAACCGTTATCCAAACCGGTATCTTCGACCCCTTTAATTTGCGAGGGTTCCCAATCCAGGCTCAACAAACCAGCTGGTATATCACTAGGTGTGCTCATATAAATATCTCCATTCCGTCACTCGGCAAACTTACTCAATTTCGTTCACCTGAATTAGATTAGTTTTGCCACGTGCTCCAAAAGGAACGCCTGATGTAATTACTAATTTATCACCAACGGTTAATCCAAACGGGCGCATGGTTGCGGCCGTTTGTGCCAACATATCATCTGTATCTTTAAAATCCGGGACAATCTTACATTCAACCCCCCAAACCAGTGCCAATTTCCGTTGCGTTGCCGCCAATGGAGACACCGCCATAATTGATGTCTTAGGACGGTGACGCGCAATTTGGCGTGCTGTATAACCAGACAAAGTAGTGCAGACAATTGCTTTCGCTCGCACACTTTCCGCGACATCGCAACTTGCCGCACTAATTGCATCAGAAACCGATTTCCCCTCTGGCACTTCAGCACGGCGACGATTACGCCATTCATCATAAGGAAATGCATTCTCAACCATATGACCAATGCTCGACATCATCAATACAGCTTCCACCGGGAAATGCCCCATTGCCGTTTCATTGGACAGCATCACGGCATCTGTCCCATCCAAAATTGCATTGGCAACATCACTCGCTTCCGCACGGGTTGGTCGTGGATGTTCAACCATTGACTGCAACATTTGCGTTGCTGTAATAACTGGCTTCCCGGCTTTATTACATTCATGAATAATTCGTTTTTGTAATAAGGGCACTTCTTGCGGAGGTACTTCAATCCCTAAATCACCACGAGCAACCATCATACCATCAGCAGCTTCACGAATCCCTTTCAGGGCATCTATAGCCTCTTTTTTCTCAATTTTGGCAATAATAGGAATATCGACACCATGATTTGTTATCAATTCACGTAATTCAAGGATATCTTCGGCCGTCCTGACAAATGAAAGCGCAACATAATCCAATTTTAGCTTACAAACCAACTCAAGGTCGATGCGGTCTTTCTCAGTAATACTAGAAATTGGCAAATCGGTCCCTGGTGCATTCACTCCCTTTCTTGACTCCAACAAACCAGCAACCGTGGTGATACAGCGCAAAGTATCGGCTTTCTTTTCTGCCACCGTAAATTCTACTTCACCATCGCCAATGACCAATCTGGCTCCAGGCTGAATAACCTCAATTAAATCGGGATGGGGAAAGTGGATCATTGCGGGTTGTCCGCGATGCGGCGTCAACACGACCTCATCACCTAAAGCAAGGTTAATCCCACCTGTTTTCACATGCCCTAAACGAAGTTTAGGCCCTTGTAAATCGCCAAGTATAGCCAGGATTTTACTTTCACTTTTGGCAACCTCACGCAACATCTTGATTGTTTTTGTATGTGATTCATGATCCCCATGAGAGAAGTTGATACGAGCAACTGTCATCCCAGCAGCTAGCATTCTACGAATAGTTTCTGGTTTATTAGAAGCGGGGCCAATGGTGGCCACTATTTTTGTACGAGGCATTCCCTATCCTTCAATGTAAAATTTGAATCGTGCTGAGCAGTGGAATGTTTGTGCATCATTTGTTCCGCAAAACTTTTTATTTTTAACAGAAGATAATTCAGGACTTTAACATCAGTTTCTTTAGAATCGTCTATCCGTAAAAAGTATTTTGGTGCAGTATTTTTTGCCTCTATTTTATTCTACGTTGAGAAGGTCTCATAACCGTTTGTGGGAAACGGCCGTATCAATCTGGAGGCAAAAATCTATCAGGTTCTTGTATAAATTTTTGTTTTTAATTGTAATTTGTTTTGGAACTTTTTGAAAATATAAACTGCATTATTTCTTATTTTTATACTTCTTATAGTATCCAAAGCATGTAACCCTTTCAAGCTTTCATTGTTATCAATCACGAGTATCCACACAAAATAGAGCATAGTCTATAACCATAAAAAAGACGTTGTCTGCAAAACAGCAACGCCTTTGTGGTTTATTTGTCTTTTTCTTGTCTTTTACTCGGCGTGTTTTAATGAAATCTGAATTTCTTCATCGTCAAGTCTAGCCACACTGAGTTGAATATGGTCGTTTGCTTCAAAGTTTTCTTCATACCATTGATGTACTTGTGGGCTTAACACAAGACGCGCCATATTATTGGGTTGCAAACGCCAAACACTACTGGCTTTATCATAAATCCCATCATAATAAACAGTTACGGGGCGTGTTTCTGTACGCGAGTTGATTGCAAAAAATGGCCAATGGTAGCTTGTCATGTTAACAAATCCCTTGCGCAGCGCCAATGGTTTTACTTCTGACACATAGGTGAAGCCATCTTCCTCCAAAACAGTTGTCTCGGATACGGCCGTTTCCTTTATCGCTGATTTTCCACCACGTGCTTTTTTCTTACCTGCACTCCGTACACGGGCTGCTTTTTTCTTCTTACCCGTTAAAAAGTGCAGCAGCGGAAGCATCTCATTGATCTGCTCATTCATTACCTGCACAACGGCAATATTCATTGCTGCTATTTGCTCAGACTGAAAACGGCGACTTAAATAAAGTGGAACGGTCCATTTATCTTGACCATTTAAATAGGCGGTCTTTTCAAACAACTCTTTTGCACTATCTGGATCCAGTTTTATCACATCATCTTTAAATAAATCCTGAT
>JBNKHS010000319.1:0-5298 GCA_050290485.1 Promineifilaceae bacterium (SeqCode)
CGCTGCTGTTGCATTGGCTTTCTACGGCCGTTCCCGCTTCGTCGTCCAATGTCACTAAAACATCATCTGTGCTGCAACCATACGTTGAGGCAGGCACGCCGGGACGATCAATCACTTTAACGGCCGTTCCCGAATTCTGGTGCGTGAGCGTAAAGCTTAAATCTCCAGGCCACGCGTGAGGCATATCAATTGAAAGATTGACATCCTCAATCGTGCCGCTGTTACTGACCGACAAATTAGAAGAGATAGATGCTGTGCCATTTGGTAAATTAACGGGCACGTTACTGCTAGTGTACGTTGTGCAACTGGCGACAGCCTGATTTTGTAACGAATGATTAACTTCTGCAGAAACGGCCGTAACCCTATCTGCAAACAACTGCTGCTTGTTCAATAATAAAACGACGATGGATATAAAGAATAAAAAAGTGGCGACTCGTGCCTTCATCATATGCTCCTTCAATGGGTTCCCATTTGCTCTAAAACGCTTCTATTCACACTTGACTATTACATTGTTACAAACATCTCACACAAGCGGCGGCTGAGCTTGTCGAAGCCAAAGCGGCATTTGCTAGGCGTTTAGGCAAGTTCAGACCTCGTCAGGAGATTTTGGTTATTTTGTAACAATATGCTTTGAGCACAGTTGATAAACAACTTAATTATTTACAAGAGGACCTCCTTCCCTGTTCAGAAAATACAGGCAATAGGCATGCATCAACAACCTCTCAAATTGACCCGAAAACGTCTCTTGAAAGAAGATGCAAGATGATAAATTTATGCCAGTGCTAGCTTGATGCGTATCCGTGTATAACACACGGCAAAACTACCTGCCTAAATAAAAGAAGCAGAATGCAGTCATGTTTATATGAAATGGGAGGAAGCCTACGGATACAAATTTTGATTAGGGGAGTACTGATTTGTTCCCTTTTAAATTACTCTTCTTCTACACTTGTTTGCGTGAAATTGTCAGAAAATAACGTTAAAAAAAGTGTAATTCGAAAGTCGATTACTTCACGTGGTGGTTCAGCTTCACGATTTTCTCGGGTTGTTTTCAAAATCCATTGTTGCAGTGTGCGCAACTCATTTTTTACAAAATCAATTTGTTCAGATGTTAGAACAGAGACGAAATCAAACCAAAAGCCCGTCCCTGAACTTAATGTTTCTGGTGATTCTAAAATACTTTCACGCGAGACATCCAACATTGTTGCCAGAAAATGACTAACCGCGTTAAACGTTTCGAGTGTAATCTCATTAGGGATAAGCTGCTGTTCTTTACTCGGTATGAGGCGTGAAAAATCTAACATGCGTCCCACAACCTGGTAATATTTTTCGGTGATGCCGTGTGATTGACCTTCACCATAAAAGCGCACCAATCCAACCTCTTCTAACATTTTTAAATGATAATGAACGCGCGCGCGTGAAAGTTTTAATGCCCGCGCCAGTTGCGCCCCTGTTTTAGGTTGCGCGAGCATTGTAATCATTTGGTAACGTAATGGAGCTGAAATAGCTTGCAGTTGCTCTAGATCCTCAAGATAGTAAACATCTTGAATAATAAAGTCATCACTTTTAATAATTTCGGGTTTTGCCATTATTTCTACCTTTTATACAGATTGTTTCGTCGCTGGAAAAGGTAGTATATAAAAGAAAGAATGCAGAAGCACATGCCGTTATTGAGATATATAGTTGTTCTACACAGTTGTTACTTTATATTTCCGATGACAAAATCCTTAAAAGCGCTTTATATCACCACGTTATCTCTAATATACTAGTAAAATCAATTTTACTAGTATGCCGAACTATACACCCCTCTCTAATCACTGTCAAGGGCATTCTTAAGATATCTTGGGCCAAAAATAGAAGCGCCCTGAACTATTATTTGTGCTATCCTTTCGTATCATTATTTGAAGTAGGCTTTATCGGTTGTACTGACCACGATGAATGAAAATGCCGCGCAGATGGAAGCATCTCTGATTTTTATCCGTGATTATTTTAACTATGCGGTTATTTTCAGAGGAGTTCACACTGGCTGCGTCGACCACCATGAACGAAAATATTTATCCGCAGATTACGCAGATTTACGACGTAGGTCGGGCAGATTATGATAGTTTCTCCAACTTCCCCCCTCTGTGACTCTGCGTCAAATTATTTACGAAGGAGATAAGTGTAAGATGGCATGGATTGAAATGATTCCTGAAGAGGAAGCCGAAGGGAAGCTCAAAGAGGCTTATGAAAAGCTGGTTGAGCCGTGGGGGGGTGTGGACAATATCATGAAAATCCATAGCCTTAATGTGCGTTCTTTATGGGCGCATTATGAGTTATACAAGACAGTGATGTACGGCCGTTCCGGGATCACACGTCCGCAGCGGGAAATGATCGCTGTCGTTGTATCTGCGGCGAACAAATGCCATTATTGAGTGACCCATCACGGAGCCGGGTTGCTCCGTTTAACTAGAGATGAAGCATTAGTCAATCAACTTAAAGAAGATTGGACACAAGCTGAGATTAGCGAAGCCGAAAAAGCGATGCTGATGTATTCCATCAAACTTACCTTAGAGCCGTGGAATATGATCGAAGCGGATGTTGTTGCTTTGCGTGACACGGGCTTTTCTGACACGGATATTTTGGACATCAACCAAATTGTTGGCTATTATGCTTATGTCAATCGTTTGGCAGATGGATTAGGTGTGGAGTTGGAAAAAATTCATACTGGTGAAAATTGATTTTAACGAATAATGGATAGCGGATAATTCGCAATTGGTAATTATCAATTTATTAGGTGACAGCTTAATCTTTTCGTTACTACGAAACGCATCAGTTATAATTCGCCGTTATGCAAGCAGAAAACGCTTCTGGCGCGTTGCATGGTGTTTCCAAACGAATTGGGATTAATGCACATCTGTTGTCGAGTGAGGCCGGTTATCGCCGTGCGGGAATTCATCAATACATTGCGCAGGTGTTACACCATTTGCCTTGGGAAGAGACGCAGCCAGAGAGAATTTTATTTACCCAGCATACAACTGAATTTGAACAGATGCCGCAGTATACGGCCGTTTCTAGCCACCTACCTACTGAAAAAAGAGTTTTTCGTATCTTGTGGGAGCAGTTGGTCTGGCCCTGGCTAGAAATAAAATACAAAGTTGATTTATCACATAGTATGGCTTTTGTTAGCCCCCTGCTGAGTCGGAAACCATCTGTAGTTACTGTTTATGATCTCAGTTTTTTACATTTTCCAGATCGTTTCCCGACAGTACAGCGCAAATATTTGTCAACCATGACGCGACGAGCGTGCCAAAAGGCAAAGCGCGTCATTACCATTTCAGAATCGAGCCGTCAGGATGTACATCAACATTTTGGTGTGCCATTGTCGCGCATTGATGTGGTGTTGCCCGGTGTTGATTCTTGTTATCAATCGTTGCCAGCAGAACAAGTAGCTCAATTTAAGGCAGAAAAAGAAATCGGCCGTTTTGTTTTGCATGTGGGTACCTTACAACCCCGTAAGAACATTACAACGTTGATCGAAGCATTTGCTCAACTACAAATGCCGGATCTCAAATTGGTTTTAGTCGGCGGTAAAGGATGGCTGTATGATGAAATGTTTGCTCGTATTCAATCATTGGGCATTGAAGAGCAGGTCATCTTTACGGGGTATGTTCCTGATAAGGAGTTACCTTTGTGGTACAACGCCGCCGAGTTGTTTGTCTTCCCTTCCGTCTATGAAGGGTTTGGCATGCCTGTGGTCGAGGCGATGGCCTGTGACACGCCTGTGATTGCCTCGAATAGTTCCTCGATTCCCGAAGCGGTGGGGGATGCAGGCTTGTTGTTTGATCCGCACTCTGTTTCGGAGTTGGTCGATCGGATGCTTGCCGTCCTGAATGATCCTGAGCTGCAAGCTACAATGAAGGAAGATGGAGGTCATCATGCAAGAAATTTTTCATGGGAACTCGCCGGACAGCAAACGGCCGTATCCTATCAACGCGCATTGGCTAACCATGAGTAATCGACGTATTCGCAACATCACTATTCTCAGCGACCTCTTGCTGATCAATATCGGCTTTATTTTGGCCTACCTCATTCGTTATCAATGGGAATGGCTGCGTCCCGTTCTCTTCTCTGAACCGTATTCTGCTTATATTTACCAACAAATCGTTCTCAATTTTTTGCTTGTTTTTACCTTTTCACAAGCCCGGGTTTGGCGGCGCAAACGGGGCGAATTCCTTATAGACGAAGTATCTCGCGTCATTTATGCGACGGCGGCTGGTATTGGGCTAATGGGTATTGTTACCTTTTTCATTCAACCAGAACCATATTCACGGTTGATGTTGGCCTGGGCCTTTGCTGCTATTGTTCTATTTTTAGGCATGGCACGGATTGTACGCCGTTTTACCCTCTCTATGCTCTATCGGCGCGGCATATTGGCTGATCGGGTGTTGGTCATTGGTTCTGATGAAGTAGGGCGCAGCGTGATGCGGACTTTATTGGCGCGTCCTGACTTAGGATTCAAAGCGATTGGATACTTACATGATGGTAAAAGCGAAAACAATATCGGGTTAGGGCGCATCCCTAATCTCGGTACATTTGCAGATTTGCCACGCATGTTTGCAGAACATCCACAACTACATACCGTTTTTATCGCTTTACCTGGGGAACGGCACCAAGAAATTTCTTTCTTGCTCAACAGTTGTTTGCAAAATGGGGTGCGTGCCCAAGTTGTTCCTGACCTATTGCAACTGAGCATGAATCAAGTGGAGTTTAACAATATGGCGGGGATTCCCATGTTGGGAATCCGCGATGTGGGCATTAGCCGAGCCCAATATTTGGCGAAACGCGCTTTGGATTTGAGTATCATTTTCTTGCTCTGGCCGTTTGCGTTGCTGGTTGGTGTGGTCATTGCCATTGCGATCAAGCTAGATTCGAAAGGACCGATTTTGTATACGGCCGTTCGTATTGGCAAACATGGCAAACCATTCAAAATGATCAAGTTCCGTTCCATGAATGTCAATGCCGAAGCGCAAAAAGAAGCTCTCAAAGCACAAAATCAAGCAGATGGTCCCATCTTCAAAATGAAAGATGATCCGCGCATGACGCGAGTGGGGCGCTGGATTCGTCGCCTTAGCTTGGATGAACTGCCACAACTGCTCAACGTGATTAAAGGGGAGATGAGTTTGGTCGGACCACGCCCCCCACTTGAAGAAGAAGTGGCGGAGTATAAACCGTGGCATATGCAGCGCCTTTCTGTCATTGGGGGCATTACCGGATTGTGGCAAGTAAGCGGCCGTTCTGACTTAACTTTCGATGAGTTAT
>JBNKHS010000320.1:0-5281 GCA_050290485.1 Promineifilaceae bacterium (SeqCode)
TGATTTCTCCTAAACGTAAATTCCAAAACGGTTCTTGTTTTTAAGACGTTTCTGGAATCTACTTGATTTTTTGTTTACAATTTCATTTACGTCCCAATAAGGTATCAGTTGCAAGGATTAGTGGCAAGCAATTTGGCTATTGAACAGGAAATATGGTTTCAAATTCGGCTGTCTGCCATTGATCGTCTAGGTTTAAACTGTAAACGGCCGTTTCATCCAAAGCTCTTCCCGCACCAATACCATAATGAATTTCTGCATAAACCCCCACCACTTGATCATCTTGCAAATGTACCCAAAGCATAGGATATGATTTAAATGGCACAATGAAATGACTGTAGTTCATCACCGTATTATTCGTTTCAGCAATACCGTCATCAAAGGGATCAGTCGACAATGGCTCGCCCAATAACGAGATGACTTCATCACGACTCATCCCAATCTCTATCGCTTCAATCTTCTGCTGGGTCACCTCAGATGCTAAATTTGAGCGCAAACCTGTAAAAGTGAGCACACCATATCCAATAAAAGCCATCACAATGATAAAGAGAATGTTTACAACAATTTTGCGTTTATTTTTCATTATTTTTCTCCATGTTTTTTGCAAGTGTACAAAAGCAAACAGGTGGCTTCTATGATGCAAGCACTCCGATTCGCCTTTCTATCACCTACAGCACAAAAGAGCTTAGATGTTGTAACGATAAATCAAGCTCGGATTGCCAAAGGGAGTTAAACGATAAAAATAATGCTGACGTGACCAAAGCAGGGACAAATGATCGGGACAATTCAGCGAATAAATGGCTCACCTACAAAATGAAAACCATCTAAAACGCGCTGTCGATCCCACTCACCTAGATCCAACAATAACGCTTCTTCCTGTGTAAAAAAGCATACTTCCGTTGTTTCATCACTCGCTTGCAGGAAACCACCAATTGCCTCTGCATAAAAATGTAAAATAACCAACTGCCATTGGTTACCATCTTCGTAAATCAGTAACCGATCAGGGGAACTATACACGGCAATAAGTGATTTCACTTCTACATCTAAGCCTGTTTCCTCTTTAACCTCGCGGGCACAGGCTTCGGACACACTTTCACCCGACTCCATATACCCACCTGGCACGGCAAAACGGCCGTTATCTGCCCGACATACCAATAACATCCGACCTACTTCATCTAACACGGTTGCTGAACAGCCAACTGCCAACTTCCCACGTTTCCCAATGCGCTCACCTGTAATCATTTTTACCATCATTCACCTCTATCTCCTTCTACAATCCAGTTGTCACTTTTGCCTCACTCCGCATCACTTTCCACCCGTTCACGACCTCTTCACGGTGAATTTACGGGCAACATACGGACTAAAAACGGGTCATCCCGTATCCTACCCATAGGCATTTTTGTTCAAAATGTGTGGAGGATAAGCACACACTGGTAGCAAGCAGAAGCAACAGACTCCGCTACCCAGAATCAGTGTTCAGAAGTCAGTAATCAGTAAAGATGAGGCGAAGGCATTCCTAACTGAAAACTTATAACTGAAAACTGGTTACACAACAACCCACCCAACGGAGTGTTCCCTTGTTGCAACGTGTGAACGATTCTTGGGAAGTGAGAGAAAAATATGGTGGAGACAAAAACGAATTCTCCTGCAACAGTTCAAGAAAATCTATTAAAAAATGTCGCTGAAGGTGTTTTGGTTTTGGATGATCATGGCATTGTAACATCTGCCAATGAAACGGCCGCAAAAATATTGGGCTATAAACCAGAAACATTGATCGGCCGTTCTTGTGACATCTTTTGGCCCAAAGATTTGCCCCCAGCACAACGACTTGGATATGGCGAAACCATCCATGAAGGCGCCAATTTACGCCAAAGTGATGGCGATGCTGTTCCCGTCAACTTAACCATTACCCCTATTTCCGACCATATCCCCAGTTCAACGATGATCTCATTCACCAGTTTAAGTGACATGGAAAACATGAATGCGGCTCTCTCTCATACGCAGCGAATGGCTGGATTAGGTATTTTGACGGCCAGTGTGGCTCATGAGCTAAATACACCATTGAGCATCATTGCAGCGACATGCGGCAATTTGCAACATGAGGTGGAAGACAATACGCTCAGTATGGAACAGCTGCTTAAATATATTGAGATGATCGAGCAAAGTGCCTGGCGCTCCGCCAAAATTGTAGAAGTGTTGCGTAATTACTCTTATGACACAGAAACAATTACGGCCGTTACTGACCTCAATATGATCGTTGAAGACGCACTTACCCTGGTGCATCATCAATTTAGAGGGGAGTACAATATCGAGATCAATCGCGATCTTGATCCCGATCTAAAAACAATCATCTGTGATCACAATGGAATGACCCAAGTGATGATCAACTTGTTGATCAATGCTCGTGACGCAATGACCCCCGGCGGCGGCAAAGTGACTGTAAAAACGTGGCGCATGTCTCCAGATCACGTCAAAGCTTCCTTAAACGGCTCCGCGATGATGTACAACAATGAGCCTGTCGAATATTATGCAGTTTCTGTCAGCGATACAGGGTGCAGCGTCAATGAGAAAATCATTGACAAAATTTACGATCCTTTCTTCACCACCAAATCGAAAGGGAAAGGAACAGGCCTAGGCTTATTTATTGCCAAACGGATATTGTCCCAGCATAACGGCCGTATTTGGATGCAAAACAATCCCGAAGGCGGTGCCACCTTTACCATTGCCTTGCCCAAAAATTTAGCAGAGCAAGTCAAATAACATCGTTAACGTACTTATCCTTTTCTCCAATTTTTTCTCGCAAAAAACCACAGACCACGACGTCTGTGGTTTTTTGTTTTGATTCATGTATATTTTCTAGATGGACAAATTACTCAAGCACAACAAAAGTCGTTGGGAAGCATTAGCCCAAGCTCGTATTCAATATTCACGGCCGTTTTTAGACATCACCCCCGAAAACGCATTGCAAAACTTAGATCGTGATCCCCTTTTTCTGGGTTCCCCATTTGCAAAGGTTGCTGGCAAAGATGTACTTTGTCTGGCCAGCGGTGGTGGGCAGCAATCTGCTGTTTTCAGCCTGCTGGGTGCCAACGTCACCGTTTTTGATCTCTCCGAAACACAACTTGCCCGCGATCAGGAAGCCGCTGATCATTTTGGTTATACAGTCAAGCTTGAACAAGGGGATATGCAGGATTTGTCTCGTTTTGCCAACAACAGCTTTGATATTGTGTGGCAGCCCTACTCCATCAATTTTGTTCCCGACGCTGCCGCCGTCATTCGTGGGGTGAGTCGCATCATGCGCCCCAACGGTTTTTACCATTTACAATTTTCCAATCCATATTGGTCGATGGAACCGGAAGATTGGACTCCAAAAGGGTATCCAATCAACCAGCCCTACCAAACAGGTCAAAAGCTTGAATTTGCCGATGCTACGTGGACATTTACAGACGACACGGGTCGTGAACAAAAAGTGGAAGGGCCACATGAATTTATGCATACTTTCAGTATGATCTTCAATGCATTGATCCAATCTGGATTTACAATTTTAGGAATGGAAGAGTGGCCTGAAGGAGATGCAGCGGCAGAACCAGGTAGTTGGGAACATTTTCTAACGATCTTACCCCCATTTGTAACCGTTGCTGCCCTTTTTCAGAATTAGAATCTAGATTGGATTGGTAATCGATTTGCCCAGGAGGAATGATGCTCAATCTTGACCAAGTATTTAACCAATTTCCCCAAATTACAACCAGTCGCCTCATCTTACGTCAAATCACGTTATCTGACGCCGATGCCCACTTTGGCCTGTTTAGCAAACCAGAAGTAATGGCCGGACATGGCGTTGAACCATACACAGAACGGACCCAATCAGAAAAATTGATCGGCTGGTACAGTTCTGCTTTCTTAGAACGGAAAGCGATGCGGTGGGCAATTGTCCATAAAATAGATGATAAATTGATTGGCACTTGTGGCCTGCACCGTCTACGCTTAGGACACCATCGTGCAGAAATTGGGTATGAACTAGACCCAGATTATTGGCGGCAAGGCTTAGGCTCGGAGGCGGTTTGGGGCGTACTTCGTTTTGCTTTTGAGATCGCTGGTTTTCATCGTATTGAGGCAATTGTAGACCCAGCAAACAAGGCTTCAGCCGCCTTACTACGCAAAGTTGGTTTTACTGAAGAAGGCTTTTTGCGCGAACGTTTTTATGATGGTGAGAAAGATCAATTTGTTGATGATTGGTTCTTTTCCATACTAAAACCAGAATTTGAACAGCTTTATCATCTAAAACAACAATAATGGAGCTGAATGGTTATTCGACGATTTAAACAAGAGGATGCTGAATACGAAGCGATTTTTGCTGTTGAGAAGGCTGTTTGGCCAGAAAACCCAACGACAGTTGCAGAGTATCAATATGCAGATGAAACGCACAATCCGGAACATTTCAAGGAACGCATCGTCGTCGAAAAAGACGGCCGTATCGTTGCTTTTGCTGGATATGGTGAAATCTGGTGGACAAGCGATGAAGGACGCTATCGTTTTGGCATTACAGTCCATCCCGATTATGAACGCCAAGGCATAGGAACGGCCGTTTATAATCACATCCTTACCCGTCTCAACGAGCAACCAGTTAAACCGCAAATGCTTGAATGCGGAACCTACCAACACAAACCACAATCGATCCGTTTTATAGAAAAATTAGGATTTACGCTGGCCATGCGCTGGATCATCTCCACGTTAGACGTTCCCAACTTTGATGTAACCCAATTTGCAAATCTACGACAAAAAATTCAAGCACAAGGGATTGAAATACGCACCGTACCGCAACAAATAACACATGATCCTGAGTGGCAAACCAACTTGTGGGAACTCGACTGGGCGTTAACATTGGATGAACCGAACACCAGTGAGCCCCAAAAATTACCATTCGAAGAGTTTGTTAGGCGGTTTATTGATGCCCCCCGGATGGTAATGGATGCATGGTATGTGGCTTTGGATAACGGCCGTTATGTGGGCATGACTCAGCTCGAAAGCAACGAATCCGATCCCACCCGCTACAGCACAGGATTCACCGGCGTCGTTCGTTCCCATCGGCGACGCGGTTTAGCAACTGCCTTAAAAACCTACGCGATTGAATATGCACAGCAACAAGGCATCCACCTCATCCGCACAGGCAATGAAGAAAACAACCCGATGTATGATCTCAATCGGGCGTTGGGCTTTACTGACTTAACGGCCAATCTCGCCTTTGAAAAGCAACTAGACTAAAGTCAACCTCCAAGGGTTTGTT
>JBNKHS010000321.1:0-5248 GCA_050290485.1 Promineifilaceae bacterium (SeqCode)
ATCAATCCTTTGGTGAAGCATGGTTTAAACAAAAATGTCAGCCTCGAATGAGTTGTTACAACTTTTAATTTTGAGTAAGGTTGCTTAATCAAATACTCCTCATATTATTTTAACAAATCAATCTAGGGAACTCATTAGGCGAATGGTAATGCGAAATTAGTCCTTCATCTGTATTTCTTATGGTGGTAATCTTCTAAAGACATCGTTACAATCCACTTCATGAGTTATGGACAAGATAGGGTGCAAAATTTACATGATTTACGTTTTGAGGAATTGGTCGCCTTTTTAGCTAATTATGAATTCACAACGTTTCATGCCACGAAAATATGGCAAAGTTTGTATGTCGATCAGGTTACGGCCGTTTCTGACATAACCACCAACCGAACTGATCTAAAGGCATTGCTCGCCCAAAATACAAAGCTAACCCATCTTGAGACTAACTTAGCTATTGACAGCACCGATGGCTTTACGCGCAAATACTTACTCCAGCTTGAAGATGGCGCAACCATTGAGACCGTCCAAATGGCCTTCAAGGGGCGGTCTACAGCGTGTGTAAGCACCCAAGTAGGGTGCGCCATGGGCTGTGTTTTTTGCGCCACAGGGCAAATGGGGTTTCAACGACATCTCACGGCTGGAGAAATTGTGGCTCAAGTTCTCTTTGTGCAAGCCGCATTGGCGCAAGCGGGAGAAAAACTACGCAACATTGTGCTAATGGGAATGGGCGAACCGCTCCACAATTATGATGCGACAATGACAGCCGTTAATATTCTCACTCATGCCAAAGGAATTGCCCTTGCTCCCAAATATATCACCTTAAGCACTGTCGGCATCGTACCCGGCATCATCCGTATGGCCGACGAAGGACAAGCTGTTCGCTTAGCGGTCAGTTTACACGGAGCAACAGATGAAGAACGACAAGCTTTGGTCCCCCCTGCTAAACGTTGGCCTTTGGTGGAATTAATGGATGCCTGTCGTTACTACACGCAGAAAAGGAATCGTCGTATCTTTTTTGAATGGACATTGATCGCGGGCGAAAATGATACGCCCGAACAAGCTCATGCTTTAGGGCACCTTTTAGAACGTATCGATTCACATGTCAATCTAATTCCATTGAATCCAACTATCGGTTACGACGGACTGCCAACACGAGATACGGCCGTTATTCAATTCCAAAAAATTCTTAAGCAACACAACATTCCAAGCACCGTGCGGCAACGAAGAGGCATCGACATCGCTGCCGGTTGTGGACAATTAAAGGCAAAAACAAGTTTAGATGACATCCCTATTTCCACTTGACGTAAAATTTGGGTATACTATCTTCTATTAGAGCAAAATCTCTACTTGTCTATAAATATCTATGAGCACATTATCCGGCAAAACAATTGGCAAATATCAAATAGAAAGCAAGCTTGGTAGTGGGGGCATGGCTGAAGTTTATAAAGGGTATCAGCAACACCTTGATCGCTATGTCGCCATCAAGTTTATGCATGCTTTTCTCGTTTCAGAAGAAGGATTCCTGCAACGTTTTAAGCGAGAAGCCAAGGCAATGGCCGGTTTAAGCCATCCCAACATTGTCCGTGTTTATGACTTTGATGTGCACGAAAACAGCTATTACCTTGTTATGGAATATATTGATGGGGGAACGCTTAAAGAACATTTACAAGAACGTTCAACTTCAGGCGATCAAATGTCCATGGAGGAGGCGGTACGCATTACAACGCAAGTTGCTGACGCCTTAGCTTATGCACATCGTCGCGGTATGGTCCATCGCGACATTAAGCCAGCCAATATTATGTTGGACAAAGATACGGGGAAGGCAATTCTTACTGATTTTGGCATCGTTAAGTTAATGGGCAACCAATCTGTGGCCTATACCGCTACTGGAGCATTAATTGGTACACCTGCTTACATGTCACCAGAACAAGCTTTAGGTAAACCGGGAGATGCACGCGCCGACATTTACTCGTTGGGCGTTTTGCTCTTTCAAATGATTACCAATCAGCTCCCTTTTGACGCCGACACGCCTTTAGCCGTTGTCATGAAGCATGTGAATGAGCCTGCACCGCTGCCCATGACTTTTAACCCCGATATTCCTTTAGATTTGCAGGATGTTTCGCTAAAAGCATTAGCTAAAGACCCTGAAGAACGGTACCAAACAGCGGGTGAATTTGCTGCGGCTTTACGTGGTATTGATCTTTCAAAAAAATATGGGGCATTTGCACCACCGCCTGTGAACCCAACGGCTGTAGGTGCCGCTGCTACAGCAACAGCGGCTGGCAGCACTGCACCGGGGAAAACGGCCGTTTCCCCGCCTACAACACCCCCCCCCGAAGAAACGGCCGTAGCTGAACCAGGTGATGGCAAAAAACGACCCGTATGGCTCTTTGCACTGATCGGCCTCGTCCTTATTGCCGTTGTGATTGGTGGCTTATTTGCAACAGGTATTCTAGGTGGAAATAATGACACCGTAGAAAATGGGGAAAACGACACTGTCGTTATTGTTGAGGAAGAAACAGACACCCCCGAACCAACGGAAGAAACTGAAGAAGATAAGCCAACAGCGACACCCAATGCCTTGGCCACTCAAGTTGCACTTCTTTCAGAAAATGCCACCCGTGATGCATTACCCACCGACACACCAGAAGCAACAAATACACCTACACCCTCCCGCACCCCAACAGCAACCCCAAATGCCACGATTGAATTCTTGTCATCCTGTACATCAGATGCCAGCTTAGTATCTGCCCTTGTTGAGGGAAGAACCAATAACGGTGTACTTGAAGACCAAGATTTTACTGCAGAATGGACACTTGAAAACTCTGGGAGTTGCCCATGGCCTGAAGGCTTGCTTTGGTCATACGTTGATGGCGAAACCTTTGATTTTGATACAGAGTTAGGCATTGATGTCGGAGATTCAGTGCCGGCTGGCGAGGAAGTTGTTCTCTTGGCAGATTTTACAGCCCCATCCACACCTGGTACCTATGATGCCACATGGCAACTTGTTACAGAAGACGGAGAACCTTTTACTGACCCAATAGAATTTGACTTTTCTGTCTTCTCAAGGGCAACATCTACGCCTGTTGCTACATCCACCCCGGTAGCTACCAGCACACCAGAAGTTGCAGACGTCTCTGGTCAGGTTGCTTACGCGCAAGAAATTGGCAATTGTGAATATCCTGGTGGCGGAACAGAATGGCGTTGTGAAGTTAAAATTACGCCGTACATAGACGGCCGTCCTGATATCCAAGGTCAGTACACTTTGTTCGTATTTGACCAACCAGCAGGACAAGCCTCAACACAGCGCGGCGCAGGGCCTTTCTACTACTTTGCAACAGCAAGACGGTGTGCAGTTTTCAACCAAGGCATCCGCATTATAGATGATGTTACAGCCACAGAAGTCTCTGCACCCTTATACGTAGATCCCAACGTCTATATCGCAGGCGGATGTACGTTGCCTTAATAAAAATTATTATTTTGTTTTAACCCAATTAAGGCAATTCAGCTAACCAAGTCTCAAAAAGATCAACAAATTTTTTGATGCCCATTATAGATTCAGAAGGCTTTAGTTTAACAATCGCGCGCGTCAATAATTGTCTCAATTCGCTATTTCTATTTTGAGCTTTATAAAGTTCAGCCAGATTTTCAACCGCATTGGCCCAATTCTCAATATCACCTAATTTTGCCAATGTGATCAATGCCTTGTGATGCATCTTTTCAGCGACTTCCCATTCTTCAAAGTGATTGTAAACAGCCCCTAAATTACAATACAAAACACCTTTTTGCATGGGCACATTGATCTGTTCTGCCAATTGCAAGGCTTCTTGCCAATGTAATTCAGCCATGCGGATATCATTTTGTGAGTAAGCTGCAAACCCAAGATTGATTTTTAACTTTATAAAGTTTAGTTGATGTTTGGCATCGCTCATCTGTTCAACAAGATGGGTAGATAATTGTTCTACCTCTTCCCAATCCCCCAGATGGGCTAGGCATGCACTTTTATTGGTTAACGCACGAAGCATGAACCGCGAATCCTGGACAGCTTCATAAAGTTTATAAGCTTTTTCACTTGCTTCTAAACCTGCCTTCCAATTTTGATTTCGCATTTCAAAAGCAGATAAATCTAAACAAACATGCGCTAACAGTTCTTGGTCATTTAATTGATTAGCAATGGCAACAGCCTTATCCATGTAGTTTTGGGCAATATTCATATCACCTAAACGGCCGTATTCCGTCGCCAACTTCGTCAATATCCTAGCAAATCGATCTAGCTCATCATTCGTCTGATAAACCGTCTTCACCTCTTCGTAATAACGAATTGCCCTTTTAGGAAAACCCATATGAACCAAGAAATCTGCATATAACTCTTTGATATGTACTTCAACTTCAGATCGGCTTGCTTTTTGACTTAACGCCAACGCTTGTTCTAAATACTTCAACCACCGATCCCAATCGGCAAATCCAAAAACAATCGGATTCAAAACCAAAATATAGCGATAGGCAAGATCAATCGTATCTGGATACAGTAAAGTAAACTCGAATGCCTTAAACAAATTGTCATACTCGTGCAGGGCTAATTCTGTGGGGTTAGGTGATTGTTCTAAAGTGAGCAGCCAACGCTGCGCATTAGCCAACTTTTGTCGACGTAAAATCTGCTGCCATTGCGATTGATTTGAAATCAACGTTGTCATGGATTATCAAACATCTCTAAAAGAAACATTTCTGTTAGACGATGTAAGCTATAGCGACGCTCTAACAAGCCCCCTTTAAGATCCACAAGCGATATTAAGATCAACTCCTCTAAGCATTGCTCAACACGTACATCAGGAATATCTGTTAAAGAAACAATATGATCCAAACTAAACCCCGTCTCCCCTGCTTGAGTAAGAACCAACAATGTTGTCTTACTGTCATCATCTAAAGATTCCCATGCCTCTTGATAAATATAATCAAACAAGCCAATTCCCGATTGATTATGTTGGCTTTCAGCCAATCGTTTTAGTACCCTTGATAATGAGTAAAAACGAAGCTGGCCAACAACCAGTTTAAGTGCAAGAGGATTCCCTCCAACCATCTCATAAATTTGTTTTAAATCTTTATCTTCCGCTTGTACTAAACTGGTAAAACCTGCATAGTTGGCTTCATTTCGAATAAGTTGAAATGCGGCCGTTTCTGATAATTCACGCATGGAATAAGAGAATACACCCGGCTGATCAATTAACCGATGCCGTGTTGTTAACAAAAACTTACT
>JBNKHS010000322.1:0-5214 GCA_050290485.1 Promineifilaceae bacterium (SeqCode)
AAACCCGTTTGGTTTTCAGTTGAAAATTTTGTTTTGCATTTTGTCTGTTCTATTTGTGTTCTTCGGTGAACCCGTCTCCCCTGCTGGCGCCACCCCCGCAAGATCTATTTTTATGATCATGAACATGCAAGAACCTATCAACAAATGGTTGAGGAATCCATCCAGTTAGCAGAGCAATTGCTTGATGTGCTTTCCGCACAACAAAACCTCACCCTCGCCGTCAGTACGCAAAATGGGGAATTGGTCTTACGTTTAGTGTGGGCTTGTCTCGCTGCTGGAATCCAACTCGCATTTCTACCGACGAGCAACGATCCTGTGTTTATTGAAGCTTTATTGGATGAAATTGAAGCCTCGTTTGTGGTAACAGATAGTGCCGCGTTGCAAGAAGCAGCTTGGGCCATCTCTTTTGAAGGATTATGGCAAAACGGCCGTATTTCATTACCCTCCTGCAAAGCACCCGATTTGGATACACCTGCCTTTCTTTTTCAGACCAGCGGCACCACAGGCACACCCAAATGGGTGCAAGTCACACACGGGCAATTTACAGCTGCCATCACTAGCATGAAGGAAGAAGGTTGCTTAAATCATGCAGCCGATGCGGTTGCCTACATTACGCAACCGCTAACACACTCTTATGGATTAAGCAGTGCGTTGGAATACAGTGCGATGGGAGCATCCCTTGTTTTACCAGCAACGCTTACAGGTTTAGGGCCAGTTACCCATCTCATCAACTCGCCAATCGCCGCAAAAATAACGGCCGTTGAGGGAGTCCCCTATTTTTATACGCAGATGAGCCGTTTAGTTAGCCGCATGAACTTGCCAAATTTATCCCATATTGGGTTTGGCGGGGGCAAACTTGACCAGCCTGCCATTGACACAATTAAAGCTTACTATCCTGCTCTTACGTATTCCGTGCGCTATGGTTTAACGGAAACACCCTCTGTCGTCAGCCACAAACTTTTTTTGCCACCGTATGCGGATAATTGGAACTCCTCGGGAAAAATCCTGTCTATTTATGATTTGCAAATTGTAGATGAAGCGGGGCATCCATTACCGGCTGGGCAAGAAGGAGAAATCCATATTGCAGGCACCAGTTTAGCGTGGCCTTATTTTGGTGAAACGGCCGTATCCCCATATTTCGCCACCGGAGACATCGGCTATATCCATCCGCAAACCAAAGAACTACATATCGTCGGACGCCAAAGCGCATTCCTCAAAATTCGTGGCTACCGCATCAGCCCCGAAACGGTCGAATCTGCCATCAATAACTTTGCAGACGTGCTAGAAAGTCGCGTCTCAGAAAAAGAAAACCGTATCGTCGCCGAAGTTGTGCGCACAACAGAATCCGTCACCGAACAAACATTGCAAACCTACTTGGCCACAAAATTACCCAATTACACCATTCCTGAAACAATCACTTTTGTCGACACCATTCCTAAAACCAATTCAGGAAAGATCAAACGACATTAAACCCTTTTACTGGAAGATTTACCGGTAAATCTTTGTAATCATATTGGAGAAATTAATCATGGAACAAATAAAGCAAGATAACGTAACCGAAAAACTGCTTGAAATTATTCACAAGCAAATCAAATTTCCAGAAGGAGCGGCAAACATTCCTATGGATACCGAATTACAAGCATTGGGTCTCGACTCAATGGGCGCTATTAACCTCCTGCTCGACCTGGAAGATAGTTTCGATATCGCCTTCCCTGGATCGTTACTCACCGAAGAAACATTCAAAACGGCAGACTCATTAAGCAAAGCCATCCAGTCGCTACTTCCGCAATAAGAGGTACAGACCAATGAAAATTCCAGATTTAGCATTTGGCCCCGAGTGGGCGTTGATGGAACTTCTCTGTTTAGGGCTCATAACCGATGAAGAACAAAGTGCCTTTACTGAGCTCGTCAAATCAGGCAATTTAGATTGGGGAATTCTCCTCGAACAAGCATTGCGCCACAAAATGCTTCCATTGCTTGCGTACCACACCTTAGACGTAAATCCCGAACAGGCTGTACCACGCCGTGTCCAGGATCATTTTCGTACCACACTCGATCTCAATCGGCACAAAAGGACGCTTTGGTATCAAGAAGCTCACCGCGTTATCACTACCTTAGGGCAAGAAGGTATCCAAGTCTTTGGGCGCAAGGATGTCGCTTTTGAATCCGTGTTGTACAACGGCAATGGCAGTCGCCGCTTCGGTGATATTGACCTGCTCATCGCCCCCGAAGATCGCGACAAGACCTTAGAAGCATTGCCTAAATTGGGCTATCAAACAGGGTTGTTTGATTGGGAAACGCAGCAAATGCGGCCCATTTCACGCAAGAATATGATGATCTTTCGTATGAATCCAGATCATCTTCCTGTCCATTCAAAGCTAACGGGCGATCCCATTATGCAGTATACGGAACTCGATTTTGCCAACAGCTTAACGTGGCATGGCAGTTCTTATGAAGTTCCCCTTGATCAAGCAATGGCTGAAATTTATTACCAACCCATTGTTGGCTTTTCTGACATGGAAATCCCCTGTATGACACCACCTTTCCAATTTATCAGTACGGTGCTCCATCTTTTCAGAGAAGCATGGTTTGAAAGGTGGTTGGAGTGGGAACAAGATGTCGATCTCACAAAGTTCAGCGATGTTATCCGCCTCTGGCGAACTTATGAACCTCAATTATCAGCGCCAAGCTTTGGGCAACTAATTGAGAAATTTGGCATTGTTGAACCGATGGTTTGGGTTTTAGAGCATCTCGACCGTACGTTTGGAATGAATATTGTGACCACGTTGGGGCTAAACGGCCGTATTGATGAAGAATGGCTTTTCAGCGGCCGTGCATCAGGTAAACAGCAATTCCAATGGCACGGCAGCATGCGTGAACGTCTCGCAACCAAAGATCGAGCCGCCCTTTTTGTCGCTCCTGAGGAGGCTATGTAACTTGAATTCAAATATTAAAAATAGAACGCAGCTTTGCGACCAAACAGTCGCGCAAATCATGGTGCCTTTTGGACTTCTCTCCTCTGCACCTCCGCGCCTCTACGTTAATTTATTTTCTGAGGAAGGTTAATCATGGAAACAATTGCTGACTCCGCGATCATCATTTACCAAATGGGGAAAGTTGGTTCGACATCCATCCATCGCTCGTTAGAGCATGCTGACCTCACATTGCCCATCTACAAAGTTCACTTTCTCTCCGATGAAGGACTGCAACACGGCGAAGAATTTCATCAAAAAACGCTCAAAATCCCGTGGGAAGAAACGCCACATATCCAAACAAGCCAATTCCTGCGCGAGCAAATTCAAAACAATCCAGCCATCCAATGGAAAGTTATTACATTGGTACGTGAACCGATTAGCCGAGAAGTCTCTGAGTTCTTCCAATATGTGCACAGCATGTACCCTGAACTACTCGATGCAGACGGCAACTTGGATGAACGTAAAGCCATCCGCATTTTGCAAACAAAATTGATGTTTTATAACCCGGAACAAAATTACACCTGTTGTTGGTTTGATATGGAGATGAAGGGAATGTTTGGCATCGATGTCTTTGCCCATCCATTTAACACAGAAGAGGGCTTTTCCATCATCAAACAGGGAAACGTAGAATTATTGACCCTTCGCTTAGAAAGTTTAGACCAAAACTTTAGTCAGGCGATGACACAATTCTTAGGTGTAGATACACCGATCGAGATGGTGCGATCGAATGTTCGTGCAGAGCAAAAACGAGGCACCACGTATCAGCATGTTGCAAAATCATTGATGGTGCGGGAATCCGTTTGCGAAAAAATATATGCCTCACGGTATGCCCAACATTTCTACTCACCATCAGAAATTGAACAGTTCACACAAAAGTGGACGTTTACATCTTAGACCATTGAGGTTTGACAAACCTCGAAGGTCTCACCACAAAAGTATATGTATAAATTAGAACAAATTGAACTCCCCAGTAAATACCTCACCTGTTATGAATCAGTGTTGATGACACTGCTCAAAGCGCAAGGCATCCATGAAGAGTCCGCCTTTATGGGCACACAAGCAACTTTTTTATTTTCACCTGACGGGTTCAGCATCTCGGCAAAGGTGAACAGCGTTGACGACAATTGGAAGCGTTTGTATGGGTTTGAAATTAACAGTGTGCCGATATTGGATGAAACCGATTTACAACAAAAATTAATCGCTTTACTAGAAGATGGCACGCCCGTTTGTGTGCCTGTTGATCTGTTTGTGCTGCCACACACGTTGCATCATCAACAGTTACACCAGCATCATTATGTCAATATATTCGGCCACGAAAACGGCCGTTTCTATATGGTCTGTCCTTACTATCGCTTTCAAGATTGGGTCGATGCCCAGTTGCTCTACACAGGCTTCTTCTCAGACGTCGTCCGCGCCCGCGCCACAAACCTGATCACTATCCCCCCATTTGATCTGCCAACAATCAATGAAACACTCGTCAATCACATCATCGAAGAAAATTGCCAAACGATGTTGAACCTGACTAGCCCTCACAACTTCGATCCACAATACGTCGGGCTTGCGGGCATAACGACCTTCACCAATCAATTACAACAACTAACCACACAGCAAGATGTGACCCAAAACAAAAATATTTATGTCAACTTGTCACGTCACATTACCTCTGTGGGCAATTCTCGCTACTGGCTGCAGCAACTGCTCCAAGCCTACCACCCCACAATTTTGTCATCCGACTTAGCCCAACAATTTGCCAGCAGTGCCCAAGCATGGAAAGCAATTGGTATGCAGTTGGGTATGGTTGCGCACGGAGAACGCCCCCAAATTATGCAACGGGTTCTCGCCAGCCTGTACACCATTCATCAACAAGAAACACGCCTCTACAATTCATTACTAGGCGTACTGCCAACTTATGAACAGGGATTATTATGAGTGAAAACGAAAAGACAACAGCGTTTTTAGCTGACCTACAAAAACAGGGAATTACCCTTTGGGCGGAAGGGGAAAATCTGCGCTTTAACGCCCCAAAGAATGGACTCCCCCCTATTCTACGTGCGGAGATTGTTGCCCGGAAAGCAGAACTGCTTGCGCATCTGCAACCGACAACAACAGAAGATGTCATCATCGCCGAAAAAGCAGAGTTTGTCGCCCCACGCACACCACGAGAAACGGCCGTTTCCGAAATATGGCAGCGCATCCTAAACCTTGAAACGACCAGTATCTACGACAACTTTTTTGCCCA
>JBNKHS010000323.1:0-5204 GCA_050290485.1 Promineifilaceae bacterium (SeqCode)
TGTGCGTCTTCGTGTGGCGTTGACTGGTTTGGCGATGGCGGAATATTTCCGTGATGAAGGTCGTGATGTTTTGATTTTCATCGACAACATTTTCCGTTACGTTTTAGCTGGTTCTGAAATGTCCGCGTTGTTGGGTCGTATGCCTTCTGCTGTAGGTTATCAACCTACTTTGGCGTCTGAAATGGGTGCGTTGCAAGAACGTATTACCTCAACCAAACGTGGTTCTATCACCTCTATGCAAGCAATTTATGTGCCCGCAGATGACTACTCTGACCCAGCGCCTGTAGCAACCTTTGCGCATTTAGATGCAAGTTTGACTTTGGATCGTAGTGTGTTTGCAAAAGGTTTGTTCCCAGCGGTTGATCCGTTATCATCTTCTAGCCGTGCGTTGCAACCAGACATCGTTGGTGAAGAACATTACAACACGGCACGTGAAGTGAAGCAAGTTTTGCAAACATACAAAGATTTGCAAGATATTATCGCTATTTTGGGTATCGATGAATTGAGCGAAGACCAAAAACTGTTGGTAGCACGTGCACGTAAAATTGAACGTTTCTTGGGTCAACCGATGTTTGTGGCTGAAAAATTCCATGGTTTGCAAGGGAAGTACGTGCCTGTTCGTGAAACGGTTCGTGGTTTCCGTGAAATCTTGGATGGTAAACATGATGATTTACCAGAGCAAGCTTTCTACATGATTGGTACCATTGACGAAGCGATTGAAAAAGCTGAACGACTTCGTGCATCTGCTTAGTAATTCTTAGAGTTTATGGCGTATTGTGTGTGATAGGATACTATCGTATGCAATACGTTTTTTTATAAGGTGAATTATGTCTTTTGAATGCAATATTGTGACGCAAGAAAGGACTGTTTTTAGCGGTGAGATAAAATCGGTTAGTTTGCCTGGCACGGAAGGGCGCATGGGTATTTTGCCGAACCACTCACCGTTGTTGACAACTTTGGCCTTTGGCGAAGTGTTGGTGCGCACACCAAATGGTGAAGAACAATTTTTTGCGATTGGTGGCGGATATGCAGAGGTGCAACCTGATAAAGTGATTGTACTTGCTGATTCTGCAGAACAAGCGGAAGAGATTGATCTTGAGCGGGCTGAACGTGCTCGTGAAAGAGCTGAGAAAGCAATGGCGGAAGGGATCAAAGAGGATCCTGATAAGTATGCTCAAATTCAAGCTTCTTTGATGCGTGCGCAAATCCGTTTGGATGTCGGTCGTAAACGCGCTGGCCGTCGTCGTCGTGAAATGGCGGCTGGTTTAAACCACCCTTCTTCTGAGGAATAATCTTTGGCTTTTTTAACTCCGTATATTGCCGTTGACTTAGGTACAGTGAATGTTTTGGTGCACGATCAGGGTCGTGGGGTGGTTTTGCAAGAACCGTCTGTTGTGGCGATCCGTGAGGATGAAGACAAGACGACAATTGTTGAGGTTGGACGGGCGGCAAAAGAGATGTACGGCCGTACACCTGAAGAGATTGAAGTCATGCGGCCATTGCGTGATGGTGTGATTGCGGATTACTTCGTTACACAGGGGATGCTCGAATATTTCATTGGGCGCGTAGCGGGGCGGTTGCGTATTCGCAAACCAGTTGTAATGGTGACAGTTCCCTACGGTGTGACCAGTGTGGAGCGCCGTGCCGTGCGTGAAGCAGCTTTGGCTGCTGGGGCACGTGAAGTGCATCTCATTCCCGAACCGTTGGCAGCTGCGATTGGTGCAGGACTCCCGATTGGGACGCCGACTGGTAACATGGTGGTCGATTTGGGTGGTGGTTCTACCGAAGCGGCTGTTGTGGCCATGAATGGGATTGTCTCTGCTGAATCTGTGCGTGTAGGTGGTGTTCATCTTGATGAGGCCATTATCAGTTATATTCGTAAAAAGTATAACTTGGTGATTGGTGAACCAACAGCAGAAGCGATCAAAATTAAAATCGGGTCTGCTGTTGAGTTGGATGAGCAGATGAGTATGCAGGTGCAAGGGCGTGACCAAGTTGCGGGTTTGCCCAAAACGATCACAGTGAATAGTAGTGAAGTTGTGGAAGCAATTTCAGAGCCGTTGGCTGCGATTGTCAATGTGGTACGTGCGGTTTTAGCGAAAACGCCACCGGAGCTGTCATCCGATATTATTGACCGGGGAATGGCTTTAGCTGGTGGTGGCGCGTTACTACGCGAGATTGACACGTTATTGACTAAGGAAACTGGTGTTCCTGCGTATGTCGCTGATAATCCAATTGCGTGCACAGCTTTAGGTGCAGGGCGTGCTTTGGCCGAGTTACCCATCCTGCAGCGCAGTATTCCTGACCTATAGCCTAATCTTTGTGATAAAAATAAAGCCCGTTCAAATTTTTTGAACGGGCTTTTTGTTTTTAGTAAGTGTATGGTTTCTAAGAAAGATAGTAGGTCATCCGTTGTAATTGGACGACGGGATCGCTATAGCTTACCACAACCCCCTCAGGGACTTCGAGGTTGATTGGTGCGTAACTTAGAATGGCACGAACGCCGGCAGCAACTAAATGATCTGTGGTCTCTTGTGCTTTGCTTACAGGAACAACAATGATGGCAACTTTGATATTGTTCGCACTGATCACTTGTTCAAGGTCGGCAACATCTTGCACTATGAGGCCATTCATTTCTTCCCCAATCTTTGCTGGGTCGCTGTCGAATATATGTGTGATGTTAAACCCACGATGTTGGAATCCACGATAATTGGCAAGGGCATGACCGAGAAAACCTGCACCAACAACAGCAACCTGCCACTCTGCGGTAAGGTGCAAAATTTCGCGGAGTTGTTCCACTAGATAACTAATGTGGTAGCCAGTTCCTTGTTTACCAAATTCACCAAAATGGGATAGATCTTTACGAATTTGGGCCGAACTAATGCCTAATCTTTTACCTAGTTCATGGGAGGATGTGTTGATTTTATTTTCTTCTTCGGCTAATCGGGTGAGTTCACGTAAATAGACAGGCAAACGGCCGATTACGATGTCTGGAATCTCTTTTGTCACAATGGGTTGTCCCCTTGTTTTTGCGATGTTTGTTCGTTCTTATAATTCTGCTCTTGTTCGTTCGTGTAACTTTTCACAATTTTAACAGATTCAAAATTGGGTAGCAACCAGCACTGTGCCTAATGATTGGGTGTGTGGGTTGTTTGATTTTGTGGTGGAGGCTGTTTATGGGTAAATACGGCCGTTTTCAGCAAAGGTCACACACTTTCTCAGGCACATATAATAAGAGTTGCCGATCTCTTTGTCACTGATAAACTTCCCCAATGCATATAGCAATAAATGGATATTTTTGGAACAAACCTAACTCTGGGAGTGGGCAGTATACAAGGCAGCTGGTTTATCATTTGAATCGGTATGTGTCTGACCTTAAGATTACCTTGATTTATCCTGTGGTGGGCGATGACATTGAGGCAAATGATGTCCCCCCCAGTGTGAATATCGTCAAGGTGCCTGTGCGTGCAGGGCATGTTGGCAAAGTTAGGTTTGAGCAGCAACAATTCCCAAAAGCATGTAAGGAAGCAGGCGTTGATTTGGCTCATGTGCCCTATTGGGGTGGTCCGCTAAGGTCACCCGTACCGTTGGTGGCCACTGTGCATGATTTGACGACGATGCTTGTCCCGGAATACGGCCGTTCCTTTAATGCACGTCTGTATAATGGATTAGTCTCTGCGAGTGCTCGTGGGGCAGACCATATTATTACCGATTCAATTGCCAGTAAGCAAGATATTATCGAGCATCTAAAGATTGCGGATGAGAAGATTACCCCGATTTACCTAGCCGCCAACCCAGATTTCCGACCAGATGATAACTCTTTGGTCGATATGGCTGTGTTAAAGAAGTATGATTTGCCCGATTTTTATGTACTTTATTTAGGTGGGTATGAGATTCATAAAAATGTGACGACTTTACTGTTGGCTTATTCCTACGTTGGCCAAGCATTAGGCGAAGATTATCCCCTTGTCTTAGCAGGCAAAAAACCAACGGCCATTTCTGAAGTCTATCCCGACTACGACGATTACATTAAACAATTACGCATTGAAGAGTATGTCCATTGGATTGGATATGTCGATGAAGAAGATAAGCCCGTTTTGTATCGCAATGCAGAAACATTTGTCATGCCCAGTAAATATGAAGGATTTGGATTGGGGATTGTAGAGGCAATGGCGTCTGGTACTCCGGTAGTCACAACGAATCGAACCTCATTACCTGAGGTTGTTGGGGATGCTGGGTTTACTGTCGATGCGGATGATGCGCGTCAAATGGCGGGGGCAATTATCTCAACGATTATTCAGGATAACTTACGAGCTGAAATGCGCCAGGATGGCTTGAATCAGGCCAAAAACTTTTCGTGGGAAAAGACAGCTACAGAAACATTGCTCGTTTATGACAAAATATTGTCAGGAGTTCGTTGATCTTTTGGCTTGAACCAATACGGGGAGTGTATTACAATGCCGCCCGATTTAGCGAACGAATAAGTTCATTTTATTTGTAGAGAAAGAGGTTTTATTGTGATTGTTCATCACGAATTGGCAAGTGATGTTGAAAAAGCGTTGCTGGCTGCACAAGCGGCTGGGACATTACCACATTTTGAAGTGGAACATGTGATCGTTGAGAAGCCCCGCGATTTGTCACACGGGGATTATGCCACGCCAACTGCGATGAAATTGGCTCGTGTGGCGCGTATGGCTCCGTTGAAAATTGCGCAAGCAATAGCTGAGCATTTTCCCCAGACAAATTACATTAGTGAGATCATTGTTGCTCCTCCTGGTTTTATTAATTTCCGTTTGTCTCCAGCTTATTTACAAAGTGTAGTTAATACGATATTGGAAGAGGGGGCTGATTACGGCCGTATTCAGATTGGTGCCGGTAAAAAGGCACAAGTTGAATGTGTCAGTGCCAACCCGACAGGTCCCATTCACATCGGACGGATCCGTGGTGGTGTCATGGGTGATACCATCGCCCGTGCCATGCGCATGGCAGGTTACAACACCATCATGGAATATTATTACAACGATGCAGGTCGTCAAATCACCATGCTGGGTGAATCGACGCAAATCCAATATCTACAATTGCTTGGAGAAGATATTGAACTAGGCGAAGATCATTATCAAGGTGAATATATTATCGACATTGCCACAGAACTGTACGAAAAACATGGTGATTCTCTTCGTGATAGACCCCAAGACTACTTTGGC
>JBNKHS010000324.1:0-5161 GCA_050290485.1 Promineifilaceae bacterium (SeqCode)
GTGAAAATTGGTTGGCTTTTGTACAGTTCGCTTGTGCGCATATTTTGTGTGATTTAGCAATTTACGGATAGGTTCTAAGCAATAAAAAAGAGTAGGAGTAAAATGATTCGTGTAACAGGATTTTATGTTTGGGGGGAAGGCGCTTCGTTTGACCATGACTATTACAATGGCAAACATATGATGCTTACCAAAGAATTACTCACACCATATGGATTAATCCGTTTGGAGAGTGATCGGTTTTTGCTGGCAGATAAGCCAAAACCCGGCGATATTATTGCGGCCAGTCACGCTTATTTTGAAACCCCAGCGATTGCCCAAAAAGCGATGGCAGTTGTTGGTCAAGATTTATTAAAGGATGTGCCTAATTACACAACGTTGCTTCCAGAAATCAAGATGAGTGAGGTGGCAACCCACTTATAATCTTCATCAATGAATAAGCAATAGAGCAACGCGACGTGCCGAAAGGGGACGTCGTGTTGTTTCAAACGTAAACATTTCCTCAGAAGAACGGCCGTTTCCGTGTCATTCCCCAAAAATACAAGATAATTGTAATTCAATGTAGTCGTCATAAATTGATAGCTCAATTTGTGAATTACTTCGTGAAAGCGTAGAAATCTTAAAACTTTATTTTTGTTCGGAATAGCGCTTTCACAAAATCTGCAAATAGATAAGCAGTAGGAAGATTATGGTTAGAATGCGGCGCATGGGTCGCCAACACGAATCCGATCCCGATAAAAATTCCCTAAAAATAGACAAAAGTAGTATTCGTGCTTTTTGGCGCGTTTTGGCTTACGTCAAACCATACCGTGGTTGGTTTGTGTTTTCGGCCGTGACGTTGGTTGTTAGTGCTTTGTTGGGGCTTATTTTGCCTCTCGTCATTGGTAGCGTTGTCGATGTGGTTTTGGTAGAAGGAGATTTTGCCCAACTCAACCAGTTAACCATCGCCTTGTTTGTAGTTTTTGTTGTGCAGGCGATATTTAGCTTTATGCATCGGCTCTCTTTGGCTTTTGTAGGGGAGCGGGCTATCGCTGACATTCGTATCGCTGTATTTTCTCATTTGCAGCAGTTGTCGCTCAAATATTACGAAGACAATCGCACAGGGGGCATTATCTCGCGGTTGACCAATGATATTTCGCAATTGCAATCAGCGATTACCGAAAACATGATGGCGCTTTTGCGTCAAGGGATAACGTTGATTGGTGCGTCCGTTTTGCTCTTTTGGATTAATTGGCAGCTTACGTTAATTATTTTAGTGGGGATTCCGATTATTACATTGACAATGGTGCTGCTGGGGCGGCAGATACGCAAAGCATCGAAGCAGATGCAGGATGCGCTGGCCGAGTCGGCCAATGTCGCTGAAGAAGCAACGTCTGGGGTACGTATTGTTAAGTCGTTTGCGCGTGAGGCCTATGAAATTGGCCGTTTTACAGAGAAGGTGAACGACACTTTTGCCGCAGCGATGTATCGTGCCAAGATTTCGGCCGTTTTGGCCCCGATTATTGGCTTTATGGCTTTTGCCTCGATTACATTTGCTTTGTATATTGGCAGCTACCAGGTGCTGCAAGGCAATTTGACGGCAGGTGGTTTGGTTTCTTATCTTGTCTACACAATGATGGTGGCGACACCGATTGCAACGATGGCTGGGTTGTATTCACAATTCCAATCTGCATTAGGGGCAACAGAGCGTGTTTTTGAGATTATGGATACGGAGCCTGCGATTCAGGATAAACCGAATGCAATACCATTACCGACGGTAAACGGCCGTGTTCAATTTGAAAATGTTTCGTTTGATTACAACGAAGATTCGACTGTGCTGCAAGAGATTGATTTTGTGGCTGAGCCGGGACAAATTGTGGCCTTGGTTGGCCCGAGTGGTGCTGGCAAAAGTACGTTAGTTGGCTTAATTCCGCGTTTTTATGATGTCTTAAACGGCCGTATTACCATCGATGGCCATGATTTACGCAACGTGGAACTGTTGAGTTTGCGGCAGCAAATTGGCATCGTCCCTCAAGAAACAACTCTCTTTTCCGACTCCGTGTTAGAAAATATCCGCTATGGTAAGTTAGATGCCACCCAAGCAGAAATTGAAGCTGCTGCGAAAGCGGCTAATGCCCATGATTTTATCCTTAGTGACTTACCTGATGGGTATGCGACAACTGTAGGTGAGCGTGGTGTGAAGTTGAGTGGGGGTCAACGGCAGCGGGTTGCCATTGCTCGTGCTTTGCTTAAAAATCCACGAATTTTGATTTTGGATGAGGCCACTTCTTCGTTGGACAGTGAAAGTGAAAGCCTGGTGCAAGAAGCTTTGGAACGGTTGATGAACGGCCGTACGTCGTTTGTGATTGCGCACCGTTTGAGCACCATTCTCAACGCCGATTACATCATTGTGCTTGATCAAGGTCGGATTGTAGAACAAGGTACACATGATGAGCTCATTTTGAATCAAGATGGGTTATACTTACGACTTTACGATATGCAATTTAAGGATAAAGTATTGGGGACACGTACACCAATCCCCAATCTCTAATTATGGAAGAACAAGAACCTATCACCGAGACCGACCCTTTTGAATACCCTGCGGATGTTTTATTTGTTGAGGTAAACGGCCGTACTTTTATCATTGTGGGTACTGCACATATTTCGCAAGAATCAACCGACCTTGTACGTGAAGTCATCGAGCGAGAGAGACCAGATATTGTTTGTGTTGAGCTAGACGAACAACGATACCAATCCTTGATTGACCAACGCAAATGGGAAGCGCTTGATCTGCGCGAGATCATTCGACGCAAACAGTTAATGACCTTGATCATCAACTTGCTCCTTTCTTCTTATCAAAAACGGTTGGGGCAAAAGTTGGGTGTAGCTCCTGGTACAGAACTTCTGGAAGCAACTAAGGTTGCTCAAGAACTGGATATTCCTATCGAACTTGTGGATCGAGACGTGCGTATTACTTTGCGTCGTGCCTGGAACTCCATGTCATTTATCGAGAAGATGAAGCTGCTCGGTTCCGGTTTTGTCGGTGCTTTTGAAGGCGAGGAAATATCGGAAGAACAACTAAGTGAGCTGCGCCAATCCGACGTTCTCACCGAATTGATGAATGAATTAGGTGAGTTTATGCCTGTACTCAAGACAGTGTTGATTGATGAGCGGGATACCTATATCGCCCAAAAGACACGCGCCTCTGTGGGTGACAAAGTGGTTGCTGTTGTCGGTGCAGGCCATATGAATGGTATTCGCGAGACCTTAGAAGCAAATAAAACTGAAGACTTATCCACAATTGAGACTGTTCCTAAAGGGTCTAATGTTGGCAAGATCATTGGATGGGGTATTCCCGCATTGATTGTGGGGGCACTACTGTACATTGGAGTTACTCAAGGTGTTGAAGCCTTACGGGATAATGCGTGGTATTGGTTTATTGCCAATGGGATTCCTACAGCACTTGGCGCAGCGCTCGCTTGGGCACATCCTGTTACGATCATAGCCTCTTTCTTTGCCGCCCCATTCACCAGCCTGACGCCAGTCATTGGGGCTGGCTATGTGGCTGCCCTCATTCAGGTGTATATGAAACCACCTACCGTCAAGGAACTGCAAACGGTTGGGGAAGATGCCAGCCAACCGAAGATGTGGTGGAAAAACAAGTTACTGCGTGTATTACTCGTTTTTATTTTTGCCAGTTTAGGTAGTATTTTGGGCACTGTTCTGGGTGCTAGCGAAATCATCTCTAATTTGTTTTAGGGTTGTTATTCTCTCATACTGAGTTGGTTTTGATTCTACCTGAAAAATATGGTTTAATGATTGGGTGTTGCCCTAATTTACTTGCTTTCAGTTTCTGACCAAAATCAAGAAATAATTTCATGGAAAAACAATATCGAACATTATTTTTGAACATGCCTTTTGGGGGCATTGATCGTCCTGCGCTGGGAGTTAGCTCGTTAAAGAGCAATCTTGAAGCACGGGGTTTTTTGTGCGATATTGCTTATTTTAATCTGCAATTTGCTAATCTAATTGGTATTGAGATGTATGAAATTATTAGCAATAGCGGGCACATGCACGAAGAGACTGTGCCTTATACGATGCTCGTCGGCGAATGGCTTTTTTCGCAATTTTTGTACGGTGAAGGGAGCTTGCAAGCGGAGCAATATTTAGACGAAATCTTGCGTCCTCGCTTGTCTGAAAATTTAATTGCACGTATTCTTGAACTTCGTCCGTTGGTTTCTCAATTTTTACAAAAATGTCTTGAGCAGATTGATTGGAACGCATATCAATTTATAGGCTTTACAACTACGTTTGAACAAACAATGGCCTCGTTGGCTTTGGCTAAGATGGTCAAAGAACAATTTCCTCACCTATTTGTTGCCTTTGGTGGGGGGAATTGTGAAGGTGAGATGGGTGTTACACTTGCCGAACAATACCCGTTTATTGATGCCGTTTGCACAGGTGAAGGGGATGTAGCCTTAGCTACGTTGTTGACTGAATTGCAAAACGGCCGTTCTCCAGCAGGTGTACAAGGATTTGCTTGGCGTGATTTAATGGGAAATGTGATCAACAACGGTAATCCCGATGTCGTGCAAGCGTTAGATGATTTGCCAATCCCTGTTTTCGACGATTATTTTACGCAACTGGATGCGCTCGCCATGCGCGAAACTATAAATCCAATTTTGGTATTGGAAGCATCACGCGGTTGTTGGTGGGGTGCTAAAAACCATTGCACCTTTTGCGGTCTCAATGCTCTAACGATGACGTATCGACGTAAAAATTCGGAACGTGTGCTGGAAGAAATTTCTACATTGGTTGATCGTTACCAATTGAAAAAGGTTGCTTTTGTTGACAATATTCTTGATTATGGGGCACTCAAAAGTTATGTGGTTACGTTAAGTGAACAAGATCATGATTTAGAAATTTTTTGCGAGACAAAATCGAATTTGCGTAAAGACCAAATTGCATTATTGGCAGCTGCTGGTATTTATGAAGTGCAACCTGGCATCGAAAGTTTTGATTCAGACACGCTCAAATTAATGAAGAAGGGTGTAACGGGGATGCAAAATGTCGCGTTTCTTAAATGGGCACGGCAGTTTGGTGTGGCTGCGTATTGGAACATTTTGTATGGTTTTCCTGATGAAACGCCAGAGGCGTATGCCCATCAACTGGAGGTGATGCGCCG
>JBNKHS010000325.1:0-5143 GCA_050290485.1 Promineifilaceae bacterium (SeqCode)
ACAATACGGATTATACGCAAAATTGAAGTTGATTTTGAACTTGTCGTTACTAATCTGCTGCAATCCAGGCCGGTGATTGTCCAGATAACGCCCCGCTCCATATGTCTCTTTACCGCTGGTGGCGTCGCGGAAGGGGAGGAAGAAGTCTTGCCCGTGGGGATCGCTGTAGATCGTCAGTTGCGCTTCTTCGCCGTTGACTTGGAAGGAGATACGGCCGTATCTGCGATACAACCTTAAATCCCCTGTGCTCGTTTCCATTTCAAACAATGGTTCATCATCAGGAAAGCGGTCAACATCGACAATGAAGGAAAATGCTTCATCTGGATCATAATAGTTTAAGCCACTGAAGTTATGGCGTTGCTCGTGGCTCAGGGGTGATTGTGGGTGACCCTGCATAAATGCATCTATTTGTGCGCGTAAATCAGTGAGTTGGTTCATTTTTATCCTTACATTACAACGAATCGGTATAAAGTTCTGTTAATTTGCGAGTTCTGCTTCAATTTGAGCTGACAAATCATCAAGGCGGAAAGCGGTCTGGGTGCCATTGACAAAAAAGGTTGGCGTACCCCGTGCCCCTAATTCTCTGGCCTCATCAAGGGAAGCTTGAATGGCAGAACTATATTTTCCTGAATCTAAGCATTCAGCGAATTGAGGTGGGTTGAGTCCCACAGCGGAGGCATACCGTTTTAGATCATCATTGCTCAATGCGCCTTGGGCAGTTTCTTCATAGATGTAATCATGATATTCCCAAAATTTGTCTTGCTCAGCGGCGCATTGCCCTGCTTCGGCGGCTTTCGGGGATTGTGAAGTAATGACAGGGAAGTGACGAAACTCAAAACTAATTTGGTCGCCATATTTTTCTTGCAAGGCATCTTTGATGCCGGCATTGTGCCAGCCACGGCATGTTGTACAACCAAAATCACCATATTCTACAATTTGTACAGGGGCGTCTGTAGCCCCATCAATGTTAGCGACAAGTGAGGTAACCGATTCTCCATTGCCATTGTTTCCTGCATTACGCCACGTATAAAGGGCAGCGAAAATTAATATCCCGATGATGGCAAATCCAATAATTCGTGCGTACTTCATTTGTTTGGCTTTCCTTTGTTGTGCTAATCGTTGTTGCTTTTTTGATTGTTTTTGTGCTGGTTTTGATTGGCCCATCTATTGTTTTCTTACCTCATCACTTGTTCTGTTGCTTTAGATGATGTTAACACGGCCGTTTTTACGTCACTGTAAGCAGAACCACGAGAATTGAGTGATAAGTGATGAGGAGTGAGTGAGTTGCTTTTCACTTTCAACTCAGCATTCGTTACTTTTTATTTGTTTTTGCGAAGTTGTTGGAAGAATTGTTGTAGTAAGGCGATGGCTTCATCTTGAAGGACGCCACTGGTTACTGTGACTTGATGGTTAAATCCGGGGGCATCAATGACATTGACGATAGAGCCATGCGCACCAAAACGGGTATCTTTGGCGCCATAGACCAAACGCGGCAGTCTGGCTTGGATCATGGCGCCAGCACACATCGGGCATGGTTCTAGCGTGCAGTAGAGGGTGACATCTAACAGACGCCAATTTTGCACAGAGACGGCCGTTTCTTTTAAGGCAATCATTTCAGCATGGGCGGTTGGGTCTTGTAAATCTTCTTTGAGGTTAAATCCGCGCCCCACAATTCCCCCGTTTTTAACGGCAACAGCTCCAACGGGAACTTCCCCTATTTCTACTGCTTGCCGTGCTAAATCTAGGGCCACACGCATCCATTTCTCATCTATTTGGCGTTGTTCTGCTGATAAGTCCTCTGTTTCGGTCTGATTCTTCACGGCGCGGGAGTATAGCAGATTTAACCCTTCTCGACATCGATTAGATTGTAGGCAAGCTTGATTTCAGATCGTATTGCGTAACAAGGCCAATTACGCAATATGCAATACGTTTTATGCTATCCCAGAAATATCCTGTTTTAAGAATATGAGAGCCGAATGAGTGCTCTGGATAAATGTCATATGACACCTATGACATTCATCACTATAGCGAACTTCATATGTCGGGTAAATTCAGGCGCATGGAATTGTGGAGTTTATAGGTCAACATTATCTATGTTTCAAGTAAGCCGACGCGCCGATTATGCTGTACGAATGATGATAGAACTGGCTCTCAATGAGGGTTCTTTTCTCTCTGCCACGACATTATCTAAGAAAACGGCCGTTCCTAAAGCATTTTTACACAAGATAACCGCTGACCTTGTTAAGTCCCAATTGATTATGACCCAAGCTGGCCCTGGTGGAGGGTTGATTCTTGCAAAACAAAGTTCAGAAATTAACATGAGGCACATTTTGGAAGCAGTGGAAGGTCCAATTTGCCTCAATATTTGTTTGCTGCGACCACAAGAGTGCAAACGAGATGCCATTTGTCCCGCTCACGATTTTTGGGGACGGCTGCAAATGATGCTAACAGAGCAATTAGAAGCGGCATCTTTAGAGCATATGGTTGCTGAAGCGCATCAAATTTCGCAAAAGACCAATCGTCGCAAGGATATTCCTTATCTTATCCATCGTGACGATCTAGTGATTAACAATTGGAGCGATGAGGAGGCCGACACGTGACGACAACAACGCCTCCTACTAACCAAACAAAAAAGCTGGGTCAGGTGCATATCATCTGGAAAATCTTTTATGCGATTTTTTTTGTGATGGCCTTTTTCATTATCGGCTTTATTTCCTTTCGTCCCATTTTGGTACTGCCACGTCGTTCGGTTGCCCCTGGTTTTGCTTTTACCAATCAAGCAGGGGAGCAACTCTCTAATGAAGATTTGCGCGGCAAGATTGTTCTTTACAACTTTACTTATGCAAATTGTGGAGAGGCATGTGCGCCTGATTTGGCTTTGATGGCTGAAATGCAAGAGCGTATCCGCACAATGGATACTGGTGATGTGCCCATTCAGTTGGTAACAATTTCGTTTGATCCTGAACGAGATGATCCTGAAGTGTTGGCACAGCTTGCAGAAACGGTAGGGGCTAATCCTGAACAATGGTCGTTTGTGACTGGCAACCCAATTGTGCTGAAATCTGTGATTGGTGGTGGCTTTAGCACTTATTACAACCAGCGCGAAGATGGTTCTTTTTTGTATGACTCAACATTTATGTTGGTTGATGGCAATGGCATTTTGCGCGGTACGTATCGCAAGCTCTTGCCTGAACCTGAGATTTTGGAACGGGATATCAATTTGTTGGTTGAGGAAGTGCATAACAGCAAAGGTGTAAACAAATACGCCTATGAAGCGGCACACCTCTTCCTTTGTTATCCCTAACGGAAATTAGAGACTTGTACTGAGCAAAGCTGAAGTATTGGAGCTTAGATGACATCTTTAAGTGAGACGAAGCAGGAAAAGAAAAAGTCCAATATTAAATTAATTGTCTTGGCGGTTGTTGGCTTAACAATTGGGGTTTTGTTGGCGTTTTTGCTGCTGAATTGGTTACGGCCGTATTCATATCATGGTATGGAAATTACTGCGGAAACGCCAGTGACCAATTTTGAACTTACCGGGCCTGGTGGTGAACCTGTTCGTCTGATTGATTTTCGCGATAAAGTAGTTTTGATCTACTTTGGCTACACCTTTTGCCCAGATGTTTGCCCAGCAACAATGGTGGAATTGGACAACGCGTTGGAGCTGTTAGGCAATAAAGCAGACGATGTGCAGGTGCTGATGATTACGCTGGATCCTGAGCGAGACACCTACGAGCAATTAGAGTCCTATGTAACCCATTTTAATCCCAGTTTTATTGGCTTGACGGGAACTGAAGAGGAACTACTTACAGTCACGTCCCCGCTGGGTATTTTTTACGAGAAGCATGAGGGAACCCCACAAACGGGATACCTCATCGATCATACGGCGACGGTGGCGGCTCTCGATAGAAACGGCCGTATGCGCTTGATTTATCCCTTTGGCACCACGGGTGAAGAGATTGCAGAGGATGTGAAGCACCTGCTGCGCGATTGAGAATCCCTAACAGACACATTACCTTTCCTGCACAGGTAGGAATCCAAATGTCTGTTCGAATAAATTCCTGCCTACGCGGGAATGACAAATAATAATGAGATTTATTTAGTGAGTAGAAAAGGAGGTTTTCTATGGACGAGGATAAGAAGAAATACAAGACACCACAAGGAACAATTGCGATTCTTGTCATTTTTGTCCTATTACTTATTGCATTATGGGGAAGCGCGTATTTGACCATGCTTTCCAGAGGAGTGACTTCATAATGCACATGGATCGGAGAGAACGTAATTATTTGATCTTTACAATTGCGCTTCTGGTTGTGTTTGCAGCTTTAATTTTAGGAAGTAGTTTTGCCTACGGCATTCAGGTTCCAGAACCAGTCGATCAGGTGGATCCTAATACGGTTGCCACAGCACCATCTCCTTGGGGCTTACCCTTAGAAGAACGGGTACGTGAATTGGCTCCTAACAAGTATGAAGCGTATATCTTGGCGCAAACATGGACGTTTTTGCCTAACCGCATCGAAGTTCCTGTTGGGTCTACGCTGACCTTGTACGTGACAAGTAAAGATGTTCAACATGGGTTTGTTTTGCAACAAACCAACCTGAATATGATGATTATCCCTGGTCAAGTCTCGTCGTTGACGGCAACATTTGATGAACCAGGCGAATACAAGTTTGTTTGTCACGAATATTGTGGTGTTGGGCATCAAACGATGTTTGGCACAATTGTTGTCACGGAGCCTTAATGTTATGAGTGTGGTGAATGAGTATGTTCAAGCGGCACAACCGGCGCGCTCATTATGGAAAACGGCCGTTATTCTCTTTAAACTCCGTGTCGTTTCCCTACTGCTGTTTTCTGCTTTCGGTGGGGCAGCTTTAGGGGCGATGGTTGTTGACTCGGTTTCGTTGTGGTCATTTGGATTGCTGACTGTGGTGGGCCTCTTGTCTGCGGCTGGCGCTTCGGCAATTAACCAATATTTAGAACGGGATCGGGACGCCAGAATGAATCGTACCGCAAAACGGCCGTTGGCCTCTGGCGAGATTCAAAACCCACACAACGTACTATTCATAGGCTTATTGATGATCTCTGGTGCCGCTGTGTTGGCCTTATTGGCTGGTAATCTTGCACTTGCATTTTGGTCATTGT
>JBNKHS010000326.1:0-5131 GCA_050290485.1 Promineifilaceae bacterium (SeqCode)
GCGACAATGATCAATGGTACGTATGAAGGGGATGTGTGTATGGGCACAGGCATAGATATGGGGCAGAGGGGCGATTTTAGTTTTTATTTGCTCTTCTGGCGTGTAGGGGCCAAGCCAATCGCGGTTGCTCAACATAGAGCCATGACGGATACGTAAATCCCGATTGGGGCGAGGGGTAATTGTATGCTCATCAGCCAGAGGAGATAATTGTGAAACGGCCGTTCCCATCTGTAAGTATGTCCAATAGGAGAGATAGTTGAGGTCAAATTCAACCCCTTGCCGTACATCATTACCTGATAGGCGTTCTAGTAAGTAATCTTCATGGTTTCCTTTCAGCAACAGCCAACCATCTTGAGCTACTTGCTGTTGACAAAATTCCCATGTGGCTAAAGAGCAAGGCCCACGATTGATAATGTCTCCATTGACAATGACTTGATCTGGCTGCCACTGTTCTAAATGTTCTGCTACAGCATGCAATGCGGGTAAATTGCCGTGGATGTCTGAGAGAATTGCTAATTTCATGACGTCTCAACTTTAGCGCAGTAGAAAGTAGATGAAAACAAGTCCTGTATATAAAAATCCCGCTGTGGTTGAGAGGATGACCAATTGTTCTGAACGCGATTTGTTGTGTTGACGAAAAAAGCGATGGAGTAAGGCGGGCAACCCGATGAACCCAAAGGGGATAATGAACCAGGGTATGGTTCCATTGAGGATATTAATGAGAGCCAGAAAAATAAGTACGGCCGTCATCAGCTTTAGAAAAATTAAGGTTGTTTGCAATCCAAGGTGCGTCGTGAAATTTTGTTCATATTGGCTGTCCAAAGCAAAATCACGCAATTGTTGTTCTAATTGGGCGGTAAGTGAAGCGATAAAAAATATGGCTAATAAAACAAAATCTAATGGTTGCCAATGAGCGGTAGCGGTGGTTAGTAAAAGAACAAGCAAGTAAGGAAATGTTTGTACAAAAATTGCATGGGTGAGGAGATCGAGCCCTGGACGGTTTTTTAAACGAATAGGAGGGCTAGAGTAAGCCCACATGATGAGGCAGCAGATGGCAAATAAGAGGCCCCCCTTCCAGCCAAAAGAGAGAAAGACGACAAACAGCAAGAGGAGGATGCACAAAAAATACGGCCGTATCTGCGCTTTCCTTACCCTTACCAGTACGAAAAAATTCCCCTCTGCTTTTTGGGGATCAAGTTTGTCAAAGGGGGCATCACAATAATCATTTAAGGCAAATGCAAGCCAGTAGCCAATGCCGATAGCCAACACCAAAACGGCCGTATGCCAAGAAACTGCTTGATGAACCAATAGTGGCAATGTCGCGGCAATTAAAGCAACTTGCCACGCATCCATATGATTACGTATGAGTGGAATCAGAGTTCGTTTTGACAAAGTGATGGTGCAAGTTGCGGGCAACAAGTTGTAAATGGTGATTCTAAAATAGAGTCGTACCTACAACTTGCCGCCAGTAACAATCAAATCAATCGCCAAAAGCGACGCCCAAATCTCGTGCGGTCATAATTGTGTCGCAATCCAAAGGAACACGTTTCATACGGTTCGTTGCTTGCTCAAGAGGAACATAATTAACGGTAGGTGGATCGAGAGCAACCATGACACCTGATGCACCTTCATCAATGGCACGAACAGCTGCGGCGCCAAAGCGTAAAGAGATGAGGCGGTCTTCAGCTGTGGGTGTGCCTCCACGCAGAAGATGACCTAAAACAACCGTCCGCGATTCCTTTCCAGTTAATGCTTCTAAGGCAGCACCAACCTTGTGTCCAACACCGCCAAGACGCTCTGCTTGGCCGATGCTTTTACCAATAACGCTTACTTCGCCACCAATTGGAATTGCACCTTCAGCAACGACAATGATTGAGAAGTGACGGCCGTTTGCCTCTCGCATTTTGATCTTTTGTGCTACCTTGTTAATGTCGTATGGAATTTCGGGAATAAGAATAGCATCTGCTGAACCAGCCACACCCGCATTGAGTGCAATCCAACCCGCATAGCGACCCATCACCTCGACTACCATAATACGCCGATGAGATTCGGCCGTACTGTGTAGACGGTCAATCGCTTCCGTTGCAAAATCGACGGCCGAATTAAAACCAAAGGTAACCACCGTTTTGTCTAAATCGTTATCTATTGTTTTGGGGACACCAATCACTTGTAATCCCTTGTTGGAAAGTGCATTGGCAATTGCTAAAGAACCGTCTCCGCCAATCGAGATTAGGGCATCAAAGCCTTGTTGATGAAATAGATCAACCAGTTCTTGTGTCCGATCAACTTCTGTGATTTGACCATCTTTTCCAATAACAGGATAGTTTAATGGGTTGCCACGATTGGTTGTTCCTATAATGGTTCCCCCTAAATGAGTAATACCTCGGACCCGCTCCCGTGTTAATTGGATGATACCGCCCTGTTTAAACTCTTCTGGCATCATAATGCCATTGTATCCATCACGGATACCGTAACATTCCCAACCACGATTAAGGGCGGCAAGTGTAATGGCCCGGATTACAGCATTTAAGCCAGGTGCATCACCACCCCCAGTGCTAATTGCAATTTTCTTTTTGCTCATTCTAATTCCTTTTAGTCGCTAGCTAGCTGCCATGAGCTGGTAGCGTTGTTATAGATTTTGGCTTTTAAATGACAGGCAGATAGCGGAGTGTTGAACGCTGATAGCTTGCCCTTTTTAGTATACAATTGTCTGCCATTTCCGTCAGGATCATGACGAAGATTGGCACTATTTGTGTATGACATTGGGCAAGAATGTTGATGATTTTATGATCAAAAAAGTTTGGATTTCTCTAATTCGATTAGGTTTTCGGTTGCTTTATTATGAAATGGCATGGACGTATGACGCTGTTAGTTGGCTTGTTTCTTTAGGAGAATGGCGCGCGTGGCAGCAGGTGGCCTTGCCTTATCTGATCGGGAAACAGATCCTTGAAATTGGCCATGGTCCAGGCCATATGCTTGCCGATTTGCAAGAGGCTGGATACACAGCCGTTGGTGTCGATTTATCGCCAAATATGGGGCGGTTGGCTCGTAATAATTTACGAAAGAAAGGCGTTTCAAGCAACTTGGTTCGCAGCAAGGTGCAAGATTTGCCATTTGCTGCATGCTCTTTTGAGACGATACTTTCCACGTTTCCAACAGATTACATTGTCGATCCAGCAACGGTTGCTGCCTTGTGGCGTGTATTAAAGGAAAACGGCCGCATTGTGATTATCCCCGAAGGCCATTTAATTGGGCATGGGATTGTTCATAAACTAATCGATCTCTTGTTTCGTTTAACGGGTCAGGGCGGTGGAGCCAGCTTGCGAGATGATGCCTTTTGGCAAAATCCTGAATTATGGGAAGTATTTCGTCAACCATTCGAGGCGGCAGGTTTTACTTTTTGCAACGAGTACCAGAGATTAGCAAAAAGTGGCGTTACCATTTTGATAGCTGAAAAATTGATGTGAGAATGCCACTTAAGAATCGTCAGACTCGCAATCTGCATAGCGCATTGGTACAATGCTTCCATGAGTGAACTAGAAACAAATCAGTTGGAAGATAAAAAACCAACAGTACGTGCCTCGTTGCAAGAGCGGGCAATTTTAATTATCGTGGCTATTGTGGTTATCTTGTTAGATCAACTTACGAAATGGCTTGTGGAATCTAATCTGGCAATTGGGGATGTTTGGGAGCCATCAGCTGCATTGGCACCGTTGTTCCGTGTGGTACACACCTTTAATACAGGGGCGGCATTTGGTCTCTTTTCTGGTGGTAGTTTATTCTTTGCAATTACGGCCATTGTCGTTAGTATTGCCATTATCTTTTTTAACCAGCGCCTAGAAGGGGACAATGTTTGGCTGCGAGTTGCATTAGGTTTGCAGCTTGGCGGTGCATTAGGTAATTTCATAGATCGTGTGCGCATTGGTCATGTCACAGATTTTGTTGATCTTGGACCGTGGCCTTTCTTGTTTAATGTGGCTGATCTGGCCGTTGTAACTGGTGCTGTCGTTTTGGCTGTTCTCGTTTGGCAGGAGTCACGTGAAGAACAAAAACAGAAGCAGCAAGCAGAAGCAAATTCCTCTGTGGAATAGTCTGATTGTAGATATCCATGCCAGAAATTATCGAAATCACATTGGACGCGGCTGGGGAACGGTTGGATAAGGCGATTGTTACGGCCGTTCCTGAGTTAACCCGCACCACAGTACAACGCCTGATCAAGGATGAGCAAATTACCGTCGATGGGCAAATCGTCAAACCAAACCTCAAGCTAATGGGTGGAGAAAAGGTTCGTATTGTTTTGCCTGAGGTGGTGGAAACAGAACTTGTAGCTGAAAATATTCCGCTTGATATCCGCTATGAAGATGATGATATGCTGATCATCAACAAACCCGCAGGCATGGTCGTGCATCCATCACTTGGGCATGAAAGTGGCACTTTGGTTAATGCCATCTTACATCATTGCCCTGATTTGGTAGGGGTAGGGGGAGAACGCCGTCCAGGTATTGTTCATCGTCTTGATATGGATACTTCAGGATTGATTGTTGTTGCTAAAAATGATCAGGCATTACAGCATTTGCAAGCCCAATTTAAGGAACGTACGGTTGACAAAATTTATTTGGCTTTGGTTGATGGCCAAGTGAATCCGCCAGAAGCTTTGATTGATGCGCCCATTGGGCGCGATCCACGCCAACGCAAAAAAATGACTGTGATTCCGATGCATTACTCGGCGAAGTCACGACCTGCCCAAACGTATTATCAGACCAAGATCAGTTTTGATGATCACACGTTGTTGCAATGTACGCTTCATACCGGGCGCACACATCAGATTCGGGTGCATTTACATTACATTGGCTATCCCATTGTTGGTGATACGGTTTATGGTCGGCGCAAACAAAGTGTTCGCTTAAACCGTCAATTCCTTCATGCCGAACAGCTAACCTTGAAACGGCCGTCTGATGACCAACCGATCACCTGCATCGCCGAACTCCCGCCAGAACTACAAAGCATCCTTGATCAGCTTTCGTTATAATTTTGGTGATACGTGATACGTGATACGTGATGCGTGATACGTGATACGTGATACGTGATACGTGATACGTGATACGTGATACGTGATGCGTGATACGTGATG
>JBNKHS010000327.1:0-5125 GCA_050290485.1 Promineifilaceae bacterium (SeqCode)
ATTGCCATACGATGATAATTGTTTTGATGTAACCTTTGCTTCCATGTCCATTATGTTTGCTGCTAATCCAACTACTGCCCTTCGTGAAATGAAACGTGTAACTGTATTTGGCGGGCGTGTTACAGTTGGTCTTTGGGGCAAACCAGAAGATTGTGAATATCGGCATATTTTAAAAGCAGTAGCCGATACATTATCTGAACCACCACGTGGTCATGGTTTATTTGCATTTTCGGGGGATGGGATATTGGAGAAAATGATGGAAGGTGTGGGGCTAAAAATATTAGCAGATGGTGAAGTAGATGCCCCGTTCCATTTTACAGATTTTGAGCAAATGTGGCGGGTAGTAAGTTCTGCTGGGCCTATACAATCAGCAAAAAAATTAAGCGGCGAACAAAAAGTAAGAGATGCCATATTCCAGGCGGCCACCCCATTCCAAACAGATAAGGGAGATATCTTGTTAAACAATCGCTTTCGTTATGTAACAGCGTCCGTTGGAAAAGAGTCGTGAAAACCGTTGAAGAATTTTATGATCAAGATCCACAATATGAATGGGAGCGTATCAATCGCCATCGCACAGAATTTGGGGTGACATTTCGGGCTTTGGCTGAGTATTTGCCTAAGTCACCAGCCAAAATTTTGGATATAGGTGGTGGGCCGGGGCGTTATGCGCTTGAATTGGCGCAGGTGGGGCACGATGTGACCTTGCTGGATTTGTCGCAAAAGAATCTTGATTTTGCGCGCCAAAAAGCGAATGAAAAAGGTGTGCATCTTGCTGATTTTGTTCATGCTAGCGCCACGCAACTTCCCCAATTGCCCCATGAGCAGTATGATGCTGTTTTGATGTTTGGGCCACTGTATCATTTAACGGCCGTATCTGATAGAAACAAAGCGATTCAAGAAGCAACGCGGGTGCTCAAGCCCAATGGTTTACTTTTTGCGGCTTTTATTACCCGTTTAGCACCAATTCGCGATACAGCGTTGCGCAACCCGCACTGGATGACAGAGAACCGGGCCAAGTGGGCGGAGATTGTCGCGGAAGGCGTTAATCGAGCTGGAGAGCATACCCGTTTTACGGATGCCTATTTTGCATGGCCAGATGAGATACGGCCGTTTATGGAAGCGCATCAACTGCAAACACTTGCCCAAATTGGAGTCGAGGGTGTTGTCGCTGGGCATGAAGCAGCCATGAACCAAGCCGAAGAGCATATTTTTGTTGAATGGGTAGCGCTCAATTATCAGCTGGGGCAACGCGCCGACATGTTGGGGGCAGCAGATCACGTTTTATATATTGGTCGTAAAATTGATAATGGATAACGAAAAACGAATAATTACCAATTACTCGTTTTTGTTGTTGGTCGTGGATTCATGGTAAAGGGCGAGAAATGCGCCCTTATCACGAACCCAGACTTTGCTGGGTTGTGAAACAAGCCACAAGACGACAATCATATCGCCAATTGAGCCTGCGGCATTGAGTGTCAGTGCCAAGATGAGGCGGGGCAGCGTAATCAGGTTGACGAAGGGCATGAGCACGAGCCCTATGCTGGTTATGAGCATAAGTGGCAAAATGCCAATGAGAATAAATTGGTTACGGGGAAAGTACCAATTTGGGGCAGAGGCATACGCATATAAGATGTGAAATCCAATTTCAGGGCGCTCTCCTGTAAACCAATAAAAGCCGATGGCATGAATGATTTCGTGGAGGATGATGACGGAAACGGCCGTTAATAAAAACCAAAAAACCGTTAACGTCCCCACGAAGATACGCATACTCAAAATAAAAAAGTGTGGGTTGAATGCAGCGGCAACTCCCATAAATATCCAACCAAAGAAAAAGAACAAAATAATGCCCGCTAAGTTTTGTGCCACCATCATTTTACGGCTGGCAAGATTTAGTGAATGATAGAATGAGGCTTGTTCGGGTAGGGATTTTGTTGCTCTCATGAAATTAGGACAATGTGCTGCTAGGATGTGTTTTTAAGACTGTTACAGTCTGCCATATTTTAAGTTAAAAATTCGGAATCGCGCCATTGTCGGCAATTTAAGTGCCAATCTTGGCCAGTGGCAATAATGGCGCCTACATATCCCTCTACTGGGTTTAAGGTATGTAACTGCCACTTTTTGGCTTCGTCTGTGCTTCCTTTGACCTGTAAAAGCTCTGCTGGATCGCCGGGAATAAGCGTCACGTCGAAAGAATCAAGGGGACAGCTTAATCCTTCGCCGATGGCTTTAATGAACGCTTCTTTGCGTGTCCAGCAGTTGTAAAAAGCAAGCGGTTTTTGGTCATCAGGAACGGCCGTATATTCGGTGACCTCTTTTGCGGAGAAGTTCATCCGTGCAATCGCGCCTGCATCATCTAACGGCCGTATTTGTTCAATATCAACACCTAATTCTCGCCCTTGCGTAAAGGCTAATAAGGCCATCCCGTACGAGTGTGAAATATTAAAATTGAGTGTTGTGTTCGGTAAATAAGGCTTACCGTGATCCCCATAAGCAAAAACAATTTTTTCAGGCGCGACTTCTAAATATCTTCCTAGCAAAATACGCAACAAGCCCCGCCCAACAATAAAATAATGACGGTGAATATCAAAGTAAAAACGGTTGGCGCGTGCTTGCTCTTCATCGTTTAACAGCGGCCACAATTTAGCTCTCACAGCGTCAGATTGTTCTAAGCCTACCAGCCAAATGTCAATAGCGTCTGTATGGAGTTGAATATGAGGAGGGGAAGGAGGCCAGTCTGATTTTAGCATGGATGAGATTGGAGATTGGAGATTGGAAATTCATGTCTATCAATCTCCAATCTCGCTACCGCAGGTAGCTAATCTCTTATTTTGTTGATTTCGTCACGTAATTTTTGTGCAGCTTCACGGGCGGCATCGCTGAAGTTGACGCCTGCACCAGCGTAGATAATACCTCGGCTGGAGCTAATGACAGGGCCTGCAACAGAATCGGGGCCATATTTTACGGCCGTTTCTAAGTCACCACCTTGTGCGCCAATGCCTGGAATTAAAAAGTTTGCATCTGGAGCCAGTTTGCGAGCAATGGCCATTTCTTCAGGATACGTTGCGCCAAAAACATACCCTTTGTGCCCTGCTGTTGGCCATGTTTGACTTTTGCGCAATACATCAGCCGAAAGCCCTTCTTCTCGTAACAAGTCGCCTTGAAAATCGGTAGCACTGGGATTTGAAGTGTGTGCCAAGATATACACAGCTTTGTCTGGGCGTTCGCCGATCATTGGCAGCACAGACTCTGCACCGACAAATGGATTGACTGTGATGGCATCGACGTTCCATTCGTCAAATAAGCCATTGCCCCAAGACGCTTGAGTATGGCCAATGTCACCTGTTTTGCAATCGAGGATAATAGGAATGTGATTGGGAATATAAGCAATGGTGCGTTCTAGGGCGATGACACCTGCTGCACCCCATTGCAGATAGAAGCCTAAATTGGGTTTATAGGCACAGACCAAATCGGCGGTGGCATCAATAATCCCTTTGTTAAAAGGTAATATTGGCTCATCCCACTTTAACCAATCAACTCGCAACTTATCTGGATCAGGGTCAAGACCCACACAAAGCCATGAGTTGTTTTGTTCTTGAACAGCGCGTAATTTTTCTATGTAACTCATGAGGTGGGATTGTACCGCAAGATGGGGGTTTGGGGCTAGGGATCGCATTGAATCAATAAAAATGTTACCCAAGGGGATCTGGTTGCCTCAAAATAAATGTTACCTTCAACGACATGATGAAGGAACAAGAAATGAGTCAACAAAGCAAAAGGGAATTGGTCAAGAAATTGCATCCAAGATACTTGCAAGCTAGTCGTGCAGAGAAGACCAAAATATTGGATGAATTTGTAGCTGTGACAGGATACCATCGCAAACACGCTATCCGTAAACTGCGCCAAGGCGTACCCGAAATCCATCGCGAAAGACGGGGGCGCAAACGAACTTACACGGGGGCGGTGGTTGAGGCCTTGGCGAAGATATGGCGCATCTGTGGCTGTATTTGCGGAAAGCGACTACAACCTTTCATTCCTGAAATGGTGAAAGTTTTGGAACGACATCAAGAGTTGGTCATCGATGATGAAACCCGCCAACTCCTATTACAAATGAGTGCAGCCACTATTGACCGCCGTTTGCACACCTTTCGGCAACAAAACGGCCGTGGGAAAAGCACAACAAAACCAGGGACCTTACTCAAGCAATCCATCCCTATCCGTACCTTTGCTGATTGGGATGACGCACGGCCAGGATTCGTCGAAATCGACTTAGTCGCCCACTGTGGAGAGTCTGTTCACGGTGTCTACCTCAACACCCTGACCGCAGTGGATATCATCACTGGCTGGACGGAATGTATCGCTTTGCCCCAGCGCAGCCAAACGGCCGTTTCAACTGCGCTGACAACTTTGCAGGAACGACTCCCATTCCCTTTGCTGGGCATTGATTGTGACAATGATTCCGTCTTCATCAATGAGACGCTCAACCAGTTTTGTCAAAAGCGCAAGATCACTTTTACACGGTCACGACCTTACAAGAAAAATGACCAAGCACATGTGGAACAAAAGAATGGATCCGTAGTCCGGGGTACGATTGGCTATCGACGGTATGAATCAGCAGAGGCGTTAACGTTGATGACAGCTATCCATGAAGATTTACATCTCTATGTCAATTTCTTTCAACCTGTCCTCAAGCTCGAATTTAAGCAACGCAAGGGGGCCCAGGTGTACAAGCGTTATGATAAAGCACAGACCCCACATCAGCGGGTGATCGCTATCCCGAAGATGGAACCTAAGGTCAAGCTGAAATTACAACATCAATTTTTCAATCTCAATCCGGTTGTATTGCGTCGACGAATTGATGACAATCTAAGACAATTATGGCGATTGCCTGAGTAACATCTTTTTTGAGGTTCAGCCGAACGCTCGGTAACATTTTCTTTTGAGGCAATACGGTAGTTAAGGTGCTTTGATAAATTGTATAAGTAATCCAACGCTCTCAACACTAGGAAACGGCCGTACCCAAACATATGCTATCATTCATACAAGAGGTCACACCAATGCATGAGCACATAGAACAAAATCCAGCAGTTTGTCATGGAAAACCAGTCATCAAAGGGATACGTGTTCT
>JBNKHS010000328.1:0-5111 GCA_050290485.1 Promineifilaceae bacterium (SeqCode)
GATGGATCAAAACCAAGGTCTGCAAATAAGCAATCTTCTGCAGAAATACCAGGCAGCATCGTGGCGGAAAAGCCTTCCTGACGTACTTGTCGAATCGCCTCATGAGCAGGAAAGACAAAAACACCAGGATGACCATAAAAGGCAGCACACACACGATTGCCTTGGCGAACGGCCGTTAATATATGTGCCACCATTTCTAAATACGTATCCAGACGCCGCTTCTTATTCGCGTAAAAGTGAGCCAAATTTTCTGCGTGTGGATTAAGTGTATAAATCCAATCATCCACAATCGACCCGTTCATTAAAAAGAAAACCTTGTCAGCTTCTTCAATCCAAGCACGCGCTTCCACGGTAATATGTGCAGCAAGTTTGATGCCCGTGCCAATAACAACTAACGAACCACGAGCCATATTTAGATACCACCTGGTGAACTGTCTCGTGCTCGTAACGAAAGATTTCCTGCTTCGGCGTCTACAAACCCATTTACAAAGATTTCCTTTACTTCTGGTTCCCCATTCTCCATTTGTGTCGTAAGTGTTGCTGGCGCATCGGGACCAATAGTTACACTGCTGTCATTTTGCGCTTTTAACAAGTTTAAATCGTCAACAGCAACCGTCAGTGTTGTAACTGTGCTTGTATCATGGGGAGAAGGAGGATTTTCACCATTGTCAAAATAAAGGATCAATTCCCCCGTATTTTCGCGCGTATTGATCATAAGCTCTCCATGGATAAACACGTCAGCAACAAATAAGGAGCCATCTTCATGAAAAGGTGTGACTTGTGTTCTTTCTGGAATGGTTATCTTAAGCTGCTCATCAGACTTGGTGTACGTAATATTATTCTTGTTATTACTAAGCTGAAACGTATAATTCCATCGATTTACATTGAAGCTGAGGGCGAATTTATCTGTAAGACTGAGCTTCTCAAATCTTTTATCTGCCAAGTATTGTTGTCGATCTCGTTTGAAATCATCTAGATCTTTAGGTGAGCGTGCTAACAGTTCAAAAACCTGTGTAATTCTTGTAATTGGTTCATTTGACATAATCTTTTCCTCCAATGGTTATATTAGGACCTGCAAATATCGTGAATAAGCTGCTCTACTTCTGGCAACGTTCGTTGTGAAACGGCCGTAACTGAAGTGATTGGTTTGGGTATAAACTTGGCCCACAAATTGTGAGCCCTTTCTTTAATAACCGATGATGCCACGGGATGGGTATAGGCAACTGCTAACAAATCTATTGCCTCCCGAGTTCTTTGGTCCTCATTAGGATATGATTGCAACAACAAGCATGAAATTCCTAACAAAAGCTCCAATATTAAGGGCAAGTCCTGAATGGTTACGGCCGTTTCAAAGCTTGTTAGAAAATATCCTTTTGCTTTTTGAATTTGTTGTAACTTTGATGCCACCTTGGCCAAACCTTCATAGGAAATAGCCACACCCTTGAGAAAATTCCCAGTCTGGAACAACGTTAGCCCCTGATTAAATAATTTTTGGGCTTGATCATATTGAGCTTCAGCACATGCAATCTGACCTCGAGTATACCAAATATGGGCAACACCAATTTGATCATTTAATTGTTGGAATTCTGCAAAACTCTGATCTAAATAATGGACAGCCCCTTCATAATCTCCTTGCTGATACAGAATCCATGCTAATAATCGCATGGCGTGCGCATACCCCCATTGGGAAGCTAGCTCGCGGTAAAGAGATAAACTCTGCTCAAAATATGAGGCTGCTTGTGCATAATTCGTCATATCTCTAGCAACAGCACCCATCGACATCAAAATATGAGCCTGACTCTGTTTAGAATCTATCTCTTCGGCAATCTTGTAACCATACTGCAATGATTCCAGAGCAGCTTCATATTGCCCCCGTCGGTAAACAATCATCCCATATTTTTCATATACAAGTGCCAATTCAACAGGATCTTCAAAAAAGTGACCCATCTCTTTACCAACTTGCAGCAAGGTTTCCGCTTCATCTAAGTTTCCGGAAGCTGTACAAAATTCAGCTAACCTGGTACTGAGCTGCAGCAAAAGATGGGCATCAGTCGGGTCCATTTGGGGCAGGGGGACATCATTAAATTTCTGGACAACATCAACAGCTTTACGGAACATATCTCGACCTTCGAAATTCCAATTACGCAAAGCATAGAATTGGTAAAGACTAAAACAATATTCACCAATCAAATCGATTCGTTCTTGTTCGATAGTCCACAGCCAACCGGCACGGATGTCTTCAATGTTTTGTGTTAGTTCTTGCAACACATCCGCTAACTCAGGTCCACGAAACTGCTCCACTCTCTGACTTAAATAACGGCCGTAATACGCAGCATGATTAGCTTGTAACAAGACTTTTTGCTCATTTCCTAACTTCTCGACAGCAAATTGCTTCAAGAGTGGATGCATTTGATACCAGGTACCATTTGCGGTCTGAATATGTTGTAATAATGATTTGTCACATAAATTGGTTAAGGTTAATAATGTAAAATCTACAAGTGATTGCGCTGCATTCCAATCAAACTGCCCGCGAAAAACAGACAATTGCGTCAGTACATCTTGTTCAACAAGCGACAACATTTGCCATGAATATTCAAAAACAGCCCGCATACTTTGATGACGCGCAGGTTGGTTGACGAATGTACTACTAAGAATTGTCAATTTGTTGTCGATTTCTAGCGCAATTTCTTGGCAAGACAAAACACGAACCCAAGCAGCTGCCATCTCTAACGCTAACGGCATGCCGCCTGTTAGTTGGCAAATGCGAACAACGGCCGTTTTTTCCTCTATAGATAGCCCTTTCCACGAGAACCCAGAATCTACTTGAGATGCTCGTTGACAAAACAACTTTACAGAATCAGAGTCACCCATCTGATCTGTTACAAGTAAAGGAAGTCCCGTCTGCTGCTTAAAATCTGAAAATGGGTGAGGCAGCCCATCAACATCTACCACCCATTCTTCAGCAATATTTAAACGCTCCCGTGAGGTGACCAGAACTTTAACTGAAGGGGTTTGACGGATGATGTTGGCAATAAATAAACGTCCCGACGTTTCCAGGTTTTCACAATTATCTAAAATCAACAAACAATTTTTATCCCGAAATAAACGAAGCAATTGCTGTTTTGGAGACAATGAGGCGATAAGGGTTGAAGAAACTGCTTCTGAAATTGCAGTTACCAGTAAATTATCGGTTATTCTATGAGCAGTCAGTTGATCATCAACCAACGAAATAAAAAAAACACCATCTATGAATGGTCCTATATTTTCTTTGGCAATTGCCCACCCGATGCGCAACGCCAACTGTGTTTTGCCAATCCCGCCTGGCCCCATTAATGTCAGAAGTCTTTGCTCCTGCCGTGCCAACCGCTGCCGAATATCCCCAAACTCTTTATCACGACCAATAAACGGCCGTTCTGATACAGATGGCAACTGATACGGCCGTTCTTCTGCCATCGTTTGAATGCGTTGCGCCAACAGCTCCGTTTCCAAAGCAGGATCTACTTGTAACTCTCGCTGCAAAACCGCTTGGCACTTCTTGTAAATAATTAAAGCTTCATCCCGTCTCCCCTCATACGTCAACAACCGCATCCCCTGCTGATACGCTTGTTCCTGCCAAGGCTCCAAAGCAAGAAGCTGCTGAACGTAGGTTAATGCAATCTGATACTCTCCACGCCCCTCATGATAATTAACCAACCATTTTAACGCATTCAACATCTCGTGATGCAACTGAGTGCGCCACGTCTCTACCCATCTTTCAAACGCATGACTATCTTCAACAAAAATACCGTCTAAAAACGGTCCAGAGTAAAGTTCAACAGCTCCGGCAACGGCAAGCGCACACCCTTCACAGAAATCATCGCGTGATCCCTTATGCAACGAACAGCCCCGTACATTGGTTAAAAATGTTTGTACATCTAATGTGTAATTGCTAGCCACATTAAACTGTGCCGTTTCCGGAGTGAAAAAGAAAAAAGAGGGCGTAGCCTCATCATCATGAACTAGGCGTCGGAGACGAGTTATGGTCTGACGCAAATTGGTACGAGCCGCCTTTTCTGGCAAATTGGGGAACAATAGATGATCCAACGTCGTGCGCAAATGTGCCTGTGCTTTTTCCATCACCAAATAAGCTAACAACACTTCAATTTTTTTTGTACGCGATATAGGCATCACTTTTTGATTCACGCCAACGCGATATGACCCAAGGAAAGAAAGAGAAAGATTTATTGGCATCCTTAACTCGTGATGGAAAAACACTCAAACACAACTAATTTAGTGACAAAAAAAATATTTTTTGTGCCTAAAGGTTATTGATATTGGAATGCGATATTGCTATTAAATACAGGGTTACAAGGTCACTATAGCAAAATCATTATAACATCCGCATTCTCGTCTGTCACACTTCTGTCACACCCGTCTACTACAGTTAATAAGGTGTAAAAAATAAACACTTAAACAACAGTATTAACACGATTCAACCAATTAAAAAGGAGCGTATTATGCCAATACCCAGTAAAAAAATAAAGATTCCCCTGTCGGAAGCGACACCATCTGAAATGACCGTCACTAAGCTGAAAAACCAGCTTGATAATATTGGCCTCACCTGCGATCTAGCTGCGGAAAAGCTGCTGGCTCGCTACATTTCAACCGTCAAAAATCAAATACCCGATAAGCCAGGTGCACCACAAGCTTGGGGAATTTATCAGCCATCCAGCTCCAACGCCATGATAACTGATGAGGTGAGTGCGTTCGAGTCATTCGATAGTGCGACTGGCCTTGTACAATCGGCCATGGGTCAGTGGACACCCCAACAGACTGCACTCGGATATGCCTCAGACCTTGAATATATTCAATACAAGGATCATTTCGATTGGTTAAAGGCTAATCGATCCAGCTTCACTGGTACAGAAAATACGCCTCCACAATATAGTGGGGAAGATGTCACAGTTGCTGTGATTAAGCAGACGTTTGCCAGAGTTGCCACTGATGCATCTTCAACGCTAGTCAAGGGCATTAACCGCGATGCCATTGAAGCCGCGATGAGTAATGCGATTGCCCCCGTAAGTGAAGAAGATGCAAAAGATTATGATGCGACTGAGTCTAGAGTTCTATTT
>JBNKHS010000329.1:0-5080 GCA_050290485.1 Promineifilaceae bacterium (SeqCode)
TCTAAACAACGGGCTGGTGTACCAAAGAAGCTGCTTGTCTCAAAGTAGCGATTGAAAGCAAATTCAAGCAAACCTTCCATTTCTTCATCGGTAATATCCTCTGATTCAAATACTTCCATCGGATTCTTACCAGTAGCTTCAGCTTTTTGCTTGAAGGTGGGGAAGTGCCAGGCGGCGGCTTTGACCAAACCAATCGCACTACGTAAATATTCTTTCATTGGTTCGCGCACAATCTCACGCACTTCTTCCATATCTTCGCCCACGTAGGTGTGCAGCATCAAGGTCACATGTCCTTCACCTTCGTGTCCGCCATCACGCCATCCTTGACGATACACTTCTAATTTTTCGCCAAGTTGTTCAACAGTTTGGCCAAGTAAGTGAGTTAAGATGCGGAAACCACCTTCACCCGCCATGCGGAAGGTTTCAGGGTTACCCGCTGCTGTTACCCATACGGGCAATTCTTCTTGAATCGGTCTGGGCAAAGTACGAACCATTACTTCGCCGGTTGGGCCATCGAAGGGCAATGTTTCGCCACGCCACAACTTACGCACGACTTCAATATTCTCAAACATGATGTTTTTGCGATCAGCATGATTTTGCGGCATGAGAACGAAGTCATTTGGTTGCCAACCAGCAGCAAAGGCAATACCGACACGCCCTTTCGAGATATTGTCAACCAAGGCCCACTCTTCCGCGACACGAATGGGACTGTGCAAAGGCAGTACACAACTGCCCGCACGAATCTCAATTTTTTCGGTGATAGCGGCAATTGCGGCGCTGGCGACGGATGGGTTGGGATATAAACCACCAAACGCATGGAAGTGCCGTTCTGGCGTCCATATGGCTGAAAAGCCATGTTTGTCACCAAACTTGGCCCCTTCAAGAAGGAGGTTGTATTTATCGGCTACACCCTCTTCGCTTTCGTCACTGGCAAAATAGAAGAGGCTGAAGTCGATAGGTTTGTTGGCATGTGAACTGGAGGCGGCAACGGCCGTTGCTTCATCGCGCGTTTTGTCATCAAAAATAACGACTTTGAACCCACGTGAAAGTGTCCAGAATAGTTCTAGAACGGAGATGTCGAAGGAAAGACTGGTAACTGCCAGCCACGTTCCGGGCGAACCAGACGTTTCTGACGAGCCGTGAGGAATGCGATCATCCATACCGACGAAGAAGTTGACGGCGTTGCCGTGTTGCACCATCACCCCTTTCGGTTTGCCTGTGGAACCAGAGGTGTAAATAACGTAAGCTAAGTTTTGTGCAGTGACGGATGAGGAAACGGCCGTATCTGGATTCTGTGCAATTGTTGACCAATCTCCATCAATTTGTACGACCTGTGCCTTGTGTGGGGGCAGCACATCCATTAAATCAGATTGCGTCATGAGCACAGGAACACCTGCGTCTTCGACCATAAAGGCGATGCGATCCGCTGGATATTTGGGATCAAGCGGCAAGTAGGCCCCGCCAGCTTTGTGAATCCCAATCAACGTCGTCATCAAGTCAATAGAACGATCCATAAAAACACCAACAATCACATCTGGCCCAACGCCCAACGCTTGTAAATGATGCGCCAGTTGGTTCGAGCGCTGATCGAGTTCTTGATAGGTGAGTTGCTTATCTTCATACACGACAGCAACATCATTGGGTCGCTGCGCTGCTTGATCAGCAATGAGCGTGTGCATACATGCTTCGGTATCGTAGGTAACGGCCGTTTGATTCCAATCGCTGATTAATTTGTGGTATTCGGCGTTGGTGAGAATAGATGTTTGCGCCAATGTCTGTCCGTTGCCTGCAGTGATCCGTTTGAGGAAGGTATTGAACTGTTGTTGCATAGTGGCGATGGCATCGGCGGTGTAAACGGCCGTATCAAAGACCCAACAGACCTCATCGGCATTATCCATCACCAATAAAGTTAACTCACTGCCAACAATCGGTTTGTGTTCAGCAAAAGCAGAAACATGTTCAATGACAACAGGTAAAATTGCTTCGCCAGCTTTTGCTTTCAAGCTTTCTAATTGTGGATAGCGCGAAAAGGTATCCCAGGCAAATGTCTTGCGTTTGTGGGCATAGGCGTCGATCCGCTTTTGTAACTTGTTCAATGTCTGCCCAATGGATTCCGCTGGATCAACTTGTACCTGTAAGGGCACATTCGTTGAAAAGTAAGGCATGAAACCGTTGACTTCATCCTGCACAACTTGATGACTCAAGGCAATATCAAAATAATCTGCACCACTCACGCGAGAAAGGTAGGCGGCAAATGCTGTGGTCAGAAAGTCGCTAACGGCCACATCGCGCCCCGCGGCAAACAGCTTGGTTTCGGGGGCAATGGGCATGTGGCGCACGGCATACGTTGTTTGTTCAGGTGATTCGGTACGGTTAGCATAAGGAATTTCAACTGGATAGAGCTGTTCCAGCTTCTTGACCCAGAAGGTTTCTTGACGTACCAATTGGTCATTTAATTCATCAAGCAGTTCGGCAGCTTCTTCGCTTAACGCTGGTAATTGTTGTCCATTGGTTAAACCCAAATCACCAATGACAACAGGCAAACCTTTTTTACACAACAAATTTGTGATTTGCACATCTTTGGTTGCGGTGGCAACGGTAAAGCTGTCGGCAGATACGGCCGTAACTGTTCCTGCTGCTGCTGTTGAATCTGTATCCAAGACAGTGATTTCGGGAACGGTGTAAATGGCTTCGCCCATAAACAATTTGGGTAAGGTCAATGGATTTTCATAAGCGCCAAAATCAAGGGCACGTATCAAAGCGGAAATCTCTTCAGCAGATTTTGTCCAATCGAGGGTGGCGGCGGCAAACGGCCGTTTATATTTGCCAAAGTAAGTCTGCTCTGCCAAATCCTGGGTCATTGGCGCAACAGAATCCGTTTCAATCGCTTCCACCAACGCTTCAAACGACTCGATTCCATTTTCATACGCCTTCACATTCAAACTAAACGCCGTTTCATCAGGCACAATATCAAACAATTGTTGTTTGAAAATAAGTCCTTCATCCACTTCCGCTTTCATCGTATGCCAAGAGACCCCATGATGATCTTCTTGACCTATTAATGCCCACGAAGTCGCGTAAAGGCCTGCATATTTAGGCAATGGGCCATCATGAAAGTTAATCGCCTCTTTTTGTGGAAGCGCTAAGATTTCATCGGAGATAATCGACAAATTGGTTATGCTCAAGAAATAATCAAATGGTGCTTGTTGGGCTAATTCAGCTGCTAAAGTTTTCCCTGGAGATAATACAGGAATATTTTTTGAACGTGCCCAATTTTTTATGGGTGCCTCAGCAGAGATAATGCCACGAATATCGTGACCACGCTCTAATAAAATATCTGCACATTGAATCAACAACGATTCACTTCCAATGATATAACAGCTAAAACGATTGCTTGTCATGAAATTCCTACCTGTTCTGAATTAAGCGTTATGGTTTTTGTTTGAATGAGGAATACAATGATTAATAGATTAAAAATTAAAATCTTAGTGACCAAAGTAATTCATTGCTACCTGTTGAATTCGCCTCATATCCTAGTTTGATGAACTTACGAGGCGACTTACTCCAAAAATTCACCTACAATCTCCTCTTTCTCTTTTGAAAATGCAAAGACATACTTTTACATTTTTACACTAGGATAATCCTTCTACCTCTCAAATCACATAACAAAAAAGCTCACAAAAATTGTGAGCTTTTTTACAGTTTCGTTTTACAACGCTTTAACTATTCTGGCTGTACCTCTGCTTGTTGTACAGGCGTATCTAACGCTTCTAATGGTGCATGTAACAAAACCCATCCCAATATACCCGAGAAAATGTAAACAAGGGCAGCTGCCGTCATTAAAATAAGTGCACCAACTAAATCAGCCAAACCGCCAGCAATAAAGGTGCCCAAAACCATCAACAAGGCACTGAGTGTGCCAAAAGAACCAAAGACACGTCCGCGATATTCATCTTCTGTTGCTTGTTGCAAAATTGTTTGCAAACTTACAATCCAGGCCATTAACGGGATGCCAACCAACACTAAGAGTGGTAATGCAACTGCTAAAACTGGAATGCTGACCATAATTAAAAGGAGAAGACCGCTAAATAACAAACCACCAGCTGTTAATTGGGCTTTGGTAAAATGCTGACCGAGTTGGGCAATAAGCAACCCACCAAGCAAACCGCCAAGACCCCGCGCTGTCATCATCCAGCCAAACTCCACGGCCGTTAATCCCATATCATCTTGCACAAAAACAACCAAGACCGCGCTCAAAATCGCATCACCAAATAGGGCAATGCCAATCACTAAAAAGGAGTTCTTTAAGATACGACTCTGTCTTACGATCTTGAGTCCAGCAATCAGTTCCGTCCAGATTTGGGTGAACTTTTCTTTCGCTTTGGCAGTCCCTTGTGAATTAGCAGCTTTTTTGACACCTTCGGGAACGACAAGCAGCATAACTAACAATGCCGCCAATAGATAAGAAATGGCGTCGGCAGCAATAACGGCCGTAAATCCCAACACACCTAACAACACACCACCAATTGCCGGGCCAATGATTCTGGCCAGATTGTCATTGAGTGCATTTAAAGAGTTTGCCGCAATAAGTTGATCTTCATCCACCAACGTGGGTAACAACGCACTCTCTGCAGGCATAAAAAAGCGACTGAGGGAGGATTCGATAAAGGCAACAACATACACCAGCCAAACCATCTGCGGGGATTGCACCAACATCAATAACGGAATCACCATCATTTGTAACAAATTGATGATGATCATGGTGCGGCGGCGATCCCACCGATCGACAAAAACACCGGCTACGGAACTAAACAAAACGCCAGGCAAAATCATAGCCATGAGCAAACCGCTGGTCATTAAAGCGGAATCGGTTAGTTCATATACATAAAAGGGCAAAGCGGCAATTAGCATCCAGTTGCCAATAAGTGATACGAGCCCTGCCATCCATAAAAGAGAAAAATTTCTGTTGCGTAATGTTGCAATCATCAGGTATAACCTCCAAGTTTACTGCTCTCATATTAAAGGAATAGGAGCAAACAATCTTCACCACAATGGGTGAAAGTTGGGGGTTAGAGGGGGG
>JBNKHS010000330.1:0-5062 GCA_050290485.1 Promineifilaceae bacterium (SeqCode)
CACCCATGCCCGCAGCATCAACCCCAACATTAAACTTGGACTTCACGCTGTCCCGTGGTTGATGGAAGATTATGAAGGCGCTGTGCAAAAAGTGGCTGGTCAAAATTTAAGCAAATTGGCGCAACATGTCGATTTCTTTACACCGATGTGTTATTCCCATATGGTGCAAGAAGACCCAGCCTGGGTGCATGATATTGTGGTTGCGCAAGCAAAGGCCGGGAGCATCTTAGTGTTACCTTCCATTCAAGTTGAAACGGCGTACCGAGAAGAAGGCTTTGCTGTGGACGCATTTGCACAAGCAATTGAATTCGCATTGCAACCCCCGTCTGCGGGTATCTTGTATTGGTCTTGGGAAGCGTTAACACGCTCAGCAGAAAAGCTTGCCGTTGCTAAATCATTGTCGCCGGTGAAGGAGTGAAAGAGATGAGTTACATCAGTACATTTATTCAGGTCGCGGAGGATTGTCCTACAACAACAAGTGTTGTTCCCCCAGCTAAAGGGAATAGTACACCTATCCACCTCATTCAATACAATTTACTGCAAAATGAACCATATACTTATTCTCATGAAACGTTGGTTTTTGCGGTCTATGTGGCGCGGCAGGGCATTACAGAAGCTGAGTTGGCGGAACGGCGAGATGAACTGTGGGCCAATCTCTTCCAAAAAGGGCATCCTTGTTTGCGCGCTTCTGCCTTGACCAAGCGGTATGGTTGGGGAGCCCATTACAATGAAGAGGGCAAAATCGCTTTATACGGTGTGGAAACGCCACAATATCAAGAGTTTGTGCAATCGGGTGAGGTCAAACTGCTTAAAGCAATGCGTAATAAACGCAAATCTGCTTGAAAGAACAGGGTGTTTTGTTAAGCAAAAATTTTCAGCCACATAGGGTTCATTTCTCGAAAAGATAATTGGAAGAATATGTCATTTTTTAAACGGTTATTTGGAAAATCCGATAGTAGAAATCCTAAACCAGAAAGTGGTAATGATCATCAGGGAACAATTGATGTTCGTGACTTGATTTTGAAGATTGAGAAAGGATTTAACCTTTCAGAGATAAAAGTGCTTTGTTTTGATCTGCAGATTGATTATGAAAACCTTGCCGGTGAAACAAAGAAGGCGAAAGTGCTGAGTTTGGTGCAATATTGCCAAAAACAGAAACGATTGGATCTGTTAGTTGCCTTTTGCGAGCAACAGCGGCCCCATTTTTTTAAGGATGATTTGACGGAACAAGACTTCAGCACAAAGTCAGAACAGAGAGCTCATTCAGCGCGGAGTCCTGAATCAAGGATAGTGGCAAGTGAGGTCAAATATGATGGTGCACAAACAGAGTTAGAGATGGATTTTGATCAATATCGTTCATTTGTCCGGGAGCGATTTACCTTAGATGAATTTTTAGACTTTTTGTTGACAGATGATTATTTTCAGCAGTTTGCGTTTAATGTCCCTGCTAATGTAACGCATAATTACGCAACGAGGGAAGTGTGGCATTATGCGCGTCGTAGAAGAGCAACCAGCTACCTCTTGGAAAAGTTAAAGGAAGTTGATCCAGAATTATTTGAGAAATTTGCTAATGCAAAAGAAGATTAGCGGTCAATTCCGTTATGGTTTTTTCTTGAACGGCCGTTTTCTTTTCACTTATTTGTTGTTGTGTAAATTGCGCTTGGAGTAATGCTTCTGCCTTAGCCCGATCACCTGTTTTGGCACGGGGATTGATAGCGATGAAGGCCAACGTCTCTAGCTGTTTGTTTGTATTGAGCAGAGGTTGTAAGGTAAAAAGGGCATCGATGGTGAGGTGGATTGTGTCCGCAGATACGGCCGTTGCCAAAGCCTCACCTAAAAACTGTTTTGCCTCCTCAAACTTACCCATCTGAATATAAACCTCACCCAACATGTTGGCTGTATTTGCTTGTGACCATGCAATCTGTCGTTGGCGGAAGATATCGAGGGCGGGAAGTAATAAGGTTTCTGCTTGTTCATATTCTTTTGTGGCAATGCAAGTTTTGGCTAAATTGGTTTGGGTCATAGCTACATTGTGTATCTGCCCTAGAATTTCTCGTTCATGGAGGCATTTGCGAAGATAGATTTTGGCCTCTTCATAATTGCCGCTGTCATTATAACCAATACCCAGACCATTTAAAGCGCTGGCCATGCCTTCATGATCTTCAAATTGGGCGAATAATTCTAAACTTTGCTGATAGATCTCAATAGAAAGCAGTGGTTGATCTTGCATATTGAGGCTAGCACCAAGATTTAGTAGACAACGCGCTTCTGTCCAAGGGTTGGTATATTGGCGCGCAATTTGTACGGCTTCTTCACTGTACACTTGCGCTTGGTGTAACTCGCCTAATTGGCGCACCCCTACACTTAAGTTGTTCAGTGTGGCGGCAATTCGCGCCCATTCTTCATATTCCCGCGCAATTTCTAACGCGAATTTCCACTGTTCAACAGCGAGGGTGTAATTGCCAGAAAACCAGGCCATGGTGGCCAGCAAACCATAATTGAAATTGGCAGCTCTGCCTCGTTTGGCTGTCTGCAATTGGAGACTACGGGCTTTTATTTCTGCCTCGTCTAAAGTGGACGCCAACCCTAAGCGGGCACGCAATGTGTCTCTGAAGGTTTTTAGCTCTTCATATGTCAATTGTTCTGTTGCTGTCTGTGGATTGAGTGTGTTTACGGCCGTTTCAAATAAAACCACTCCTTCTTGTAACCAAGAGCGTATATTGAAATATTCAAAAATACCAAACATCAATTTATTGATGAGGTCATCATGGCTTTGGGCAACAGCCCATTCCCAAGCAAACAGTATATTTTGCTGTTCTTGTCCCAGCCGATTGATTGCTTTCAGCTGCGCTTTACCTTGCATAACCTCTGTCCATTTTGCAGAGAAGTGGGCGAAGTAGCTAGCATGTTGGCCGCGGACTGAGGCTGGATCAGTTAAGTTTTCTTGTGCATATTGGCGAATGAGAGGATGGAGGGCAAAACGGCCGTTTTCGTCACGGTTCAAAAGCGATTTGTCGACCAAACTTTGCAATATGCTGCTAGAGGCATTTGTGATCTCATGTGCGGCCTCAAGGGTGAATCCATTTTGGAAAATGGTTAGCTTGGCCAGCAGCGCTTGTTCGGCTGGTGTCAGCAAGTTCCAAGAAGATTGGAAAACAGCGCGTAAACTGCGATGGCGCGAAGGGACATCACGCCAATCGGAGGCGATATGATCTAAATTTTGGGTCAGGGCATCGATGATTTGGGTGGGAGTATATTGCCATACCATACTGCCCGTTAATTCAAGCGCCAAAGGCATCCCGACGACGAGGCGGCAAATTTCAGCAACGGCTGTTGCCACCGACTTCAACTCAAAATGACGATCTATGCGTTGCGCGTGGCTTTGGAATAACTGCACCGATTCAAATTGCGTCAGCGGCTTATCGGTTATTTTTGGTGGTGTGGGCAGTCCATCCAAAGCAAAGACCCACTCGTCACGCAAGCGCAGCCGCTCACGCGAGGTGACGATGATTTTTACGTTGGGCGCGGTGTGCAAAATCTCTGTAAGCAAATCTGCGGCATCGAGCAAATGCTCAAAATTGTCGCAAATGAGTAGGCATTCTTTGTATTGTAGATAGGTGAGCAGTTGTTGTTGGTGCGGTAAGCGTCCAGAGAAGGGGAGGTACATTGCTGTGCCAATAATTGTGGCTAACTGATCGCTGTACTGAATGCTGGCGAGATTAACAAAAAAACGGCCGTCTAAAAATTGGGTACTTTGTGAAACGGCCGTTTGCAAAGCAAGTCGTGTTTTGCCGACACCTCCTGGCCCTAAAATTGTCAGCAAACGGCAATTGGGATTGGCAAGATGTTGGTTGAGCTGGGCCAACTCTGCTGCACGCCCTACAAAAAGAGAAGGCACAGTCGGTAAGTTGCTTCGTGGGGGATGCTGTCGTAAACGGCGAATGCGCTCGGCTATTGCTTCTGTTTCGGGCATGGGCGGCAAACCGAACTCTGCATCGAGAATGTGCACGCATTGTTCATATTGGCGTAAGGCGTCATTAAATTGTCCCGCACGGGCTAAGGTATCCATCAATTGACGCTGTGCTTCTTCTCGCCACGGCTCTATTTTGAGCAGTAGACGTAGGTTGGTGATGGCTGCTGTTAATTGGTTGGCTTGTGAATCGTGGGCGATTAATTTTGTTAAGGTATCGAGCATTTGTTGGTGCAAACGTTCTTTTTCCAGCACGCGCCAATATTCAAAATCAGGCGCGTCTTCAATGGTAAAGCCATCTAAAAAATCACCGCGATACAGGGAAACGGCCGTTCGTAAAGTCGCTAAATCCTCAGATTGTACATAAGTAGAAAATTGAGCCACATCGGTAGTAAGCACGCATGTTTTGGCGATAGAGACAGTTTTACGATTTACATCAAATATGTCAGGGAGCTGTTTTTGTAAATTGTAAAGGGCGCTGCGTAAGCTGGTGCGCGCATTGTCGGTGGGGACATCGGGCCAAAAAAGAGCGATTAATTTTTCGCGAGGACAGGGTTGTTGCGTCAGTGCCAGGTAAAAAAGGATAGCTTGGACTTTGAAGGAGGCGAAATCGGTAACGGCCGTTTCTTTTCCCTCTTCTACAATTTTGATGTGTGGTGTTCCCAATAAGGTCAGCTGCAGTGTCGTCATAAAATTCAATGTTTTGCTCGTTTGCACCTTGTATTTTAATCAAAAATTGCCAATTGTGCCGATCGCAAAGGCACTGATTTATTAAGGATGAGGGTCGAAAGATGAAGGATGAAGCACAAATCACGTTGAGATCACGATGTTCGTTTATTGTTTGCTTTCTTTGGAATTGAGATGGAAACAGGAAATAGATGAAGCAACAGCAAAGGTCGGTGATTTATATTTTACGCTGCTGGCAGGAGGATACGGCCGTACCTGATCAGTCACAAACTTGGCGCTTTCGTTTAGAAACCCCAACGACGGCAGCAGCGCAAAGCTTTCGCTCAACTGAAGCGTTGGTCACGCATTTGTTACACCTTTTCGATTCCAAAGAGACCATAAAACATGAACATGGAGATAACAATG
>JBNKHS010000331.1:0-5023 GCA_050290485.1 Promineifilaceae bacterium (SeqCode)
GTAAGTGGCGTAATCACGGTGCTTGAAGCTCAGCAAGTTCCTCTGTGGAAAGTTGAACTGGACAACTACATAAACCAAAATAAATCACCTCAGGAAATTATAGAAATTCAAACAGTCGTGAGAGCGACCCGTCCTTGGAATTTTGATGCCTCTATGGGCATCCCTACCTCTAATGAATGGCCATGGGGAATTGAAGAAATTCCTTATCCCCCAACAAAATTAAGATGTGTTCTCCTCGAGAGAACAAATAACGCAACGCTTAAGAATGGCCAGCCCCCTGAACAACAGATAATTTATATTGGATATCATGACGATAATGTATGGCGGTCGGGATGGTTACTGTATGAGGGGTATCACGGGCTAAATTCGCCAGAATTAGCTGACAGTTTAAACAGCGTTGGTTGTGATCTGAAAACGGAATAATTGTAACCTGTAAATCTTTAGCCTCGCGCTTTCTAGCAAAAGAGATGTTGTCTGTGACTTGAGTATATAGAACGCATGTGCTAAAATTACACGTCTGGGCGCAACAAAAAGGAGATTGTTATGAATGGAATTGAATTTGTTGTTGTCTTGTTTGCCTTAATTTTTCTTGCATTTTGTTTGACAGCAATTGCCCTCTTTGCTATCAGCAAAAATAAAGATGATGTTGCCAAGCATTCGCTTAGCTCTTTGGAGGATTTGCGGTTGGGGAGTATGCAAAAGCCACGTGCGAAACGTGATGAAAATGAAGAGGATACGGCCGTTCCCCCCACCAACCAACGACCCACAGAAAACGATTAACTTTGCAAAATACCAAGTTGAATACCAACAGAAACGGCGGCGGCACGGGAGTCAACCCCTAACTTGTTATAAATATTGGTCAGATGCGCTTTGATCGTGCGTTCTGTAACGCTCAACTGCATGGCGATTTCTTTGTTGCGATTACCTTGGGCAACGGCCGTTAATACTTCTAGCTCTCGCTCAGTTAATAAGGCTGGCTCCGTTGGTTCATCTGTGTTGGTGATGGAGGTTGTTTGTCCTGTGTGTGCCATGACACGCATCATGATTTCGGGTTGCAAAAGCGTTTCACCACGGGCAGCAGCGCGGATGGTGTGGAATAATGTTTCCCGCCCCGTATCTTTAAGCAAAAACCCCTTAGCTCCCACTTGCCATCCACGAATCATGAGATCGTCTTCGTTGTAGGTGGTGAGAATAACGATGGCGATGTCTGGCCATTGCGCCAAAATCGTTTCGATGGCTTGCAAACCGCCTATACCAGGCATGCGCAGATCCATGAGGATAACATCAGGTTGATGTTGTTCGGCAAGAGATACGGCCGTTTCGCCATTTTCTGCTTCAGCTACCACTTCTAAATCATCTTCCATGCTCAAGATGAGCTGCAGCCCTTCACGCACAACGAGATGGTCATCAGCAATCAAAATGCGGATCATACAATTGCTCCTTGGCTTGGTGTTGTGGGTAGTGTCATCCTCAAAGTTGTTCCCTCATTGGGTTGGCTCATAATTAAGAGTTCTCCATTGGCCAGACGGGCGCGTTCACGCAAACCGAGCAGCCCATAATGACCGTTGGGAATTGAGCCATCAGTAGCAAAACCAATACCGTTGTCGCGAATTTCGATCTGTAAACGGCCGTTTACTTCAACAGCATGTACCCACACCTGAGACGATTGTGCGTGTTGGGCAACATTTGCCAAACCTTCACTGACAAAACGAGCTAGATGTTCGCCATCTTGGGTTGATAGATGCAACTCTGTTGGCGCATCCAACACACAAGAAATACCCGTTGCATTATTAAAACGATTTATTTCGCGTCGAATTGTTTCCAGGGGAGTGCTTTCAACAGCGCGTAAATCGTCAATCGCGTGTCGCGCATCTGCCAACGTGGTGCGTGCACGTTCCTTGGCCTGGGCTGTAATTTGCAGCGCTTGTTCTGTCTTGTCTCGTTCTAAACTGGCTTCTAAGGCTTCCAACTGCAGCACCAATCCAGCCAATCCTTGCGCTAAAGTGTCATGTAGTTCGCGTGCCATGCGCTGCCGCTCTGCTTCAAGCGTTAAAGTTTCGACTTGTTGCGCATATTCAGCGAGTTGATCGTGGGTAGCTTGTAACTCAAGCAGCAGTCGATGACTTTCTTCGCGGGCATTGAGTTGTCGCAAAAAGAGAAGGACATAGATGGTGACAAATGTAAGCATGATCAATGCTGAACCAAGCCAGCCCGGTACACCTTCCCAACCTAAAATGATGCCATAGGTTAACCCCATCAACAGCAAAAAACCGACAATGGCGATGATGGATCTTTTGAGATCTTCGAGCAATCCAATGGTTTCGCCAGCGAGGGCCATGTACAGGCCAATGACAACGCCTGCCTGTTGACTCATGATGATTAGAATGATGGCCAAAAAGATTTGCACAGCAAAATAGAGCAGGAACCGATTGCGTCTGGTAACGAGATAAGGCATGTACCAATGAAGAGCGACATGCAAAAAATAGAGAATGGTGTAGGGAATGAACTGTGCTGGTTCACGCAGTTCTGGGGAAGCATTGATCGAAATGCCATATAGGAAGATGAGAACAATAACGAGGAACCAAAAAAACGGCCGTGTTTCTTCTAGGCTAGCTTCGACTTCAGGATCATTGGTTTGCCGCAATAAGTTCTTCATAATGTTTTTATTATACCGATTCCCTTATTACAGCGTATCGTCCAAAAGGGTATTGTACCCTTGTACACCTTGTACACCTTCCCCAAAGCACGATGGCAGATGAACGGATGTGGATTACACTGCAAGCATCAATATTTGAAGACCACACCAAAAGATTTTACGGAATCGATTTGGTTATAAAAAGTGAGGAAGATCATGAAAACATCAACCAATAAAGTTTCTACAATGATTAGCTTTATTTTACGTGCCATGGCGCTGGCAATGGCCATTGCGGCCATCGTTTTATCTATTATAGGCACAGCCGAAATAGACACGATTGTTACCTTGTTAGGCATTGGCTTGTTTACACTTGCTTTAGATGCTTTAGATCGTGGACCGGAACCTGAGTGAAAAAATGGAGGGAAAAATGACCCACCCAATGATTGAAGTTAGCAATTTTCGCAAATCGTATGGTGATTTTGTAGCTGTAGATGATATTTCTTTTACAGTTCAGCACGGTGAGATTTTTGGTTTGTTAGGTCCTAATGGAGCAGGTAAGACGACCACATTGGAATGTTTAGAAGGGTTGCGCCAACCAGATGTAGGCACATTACGCATCGATGGTATTGATCCGCAGCATGAGCCGCGTCAATTGCGTCATTTGATTGGGGTACAACTGCAAGCCGCAGGTATGCCTGAATCAATGACACCTGATGAAGCGATGAAATTTTTCTGTGCTTATCATGATGTGCCACCCCGTTTTGAACTGTTAGATCGGTTTGGTTTGGCTGCCAAACGGAAAACGCAGTTTCATGCTTTATCGACAGGGCAGCAACGACGGCTGGCCTTGGTATTGGCCATTGCCCACGCGCCCAAGGTGTTGTTTTTGGATGAGCCGACAGCAGGCTTGGATGTTGCTTCCCGTGTGGAATTGCACAAAGCGTTGCGTGAGCTTAAAACGCAGGGAACAACGATTATCTTGGCAACGCATGATATGGCGGAAGCGGAACAGTTGGCGGATCGGGTAGCGATTTTGTTAAACGGCCGTTTAGCAATAATCGGTACACCATTGGAGATCACGGCAAACGGGGCTGGCTTGACCAAAGTATCGGTGCATACCAAAGCCAACTTATTGCATGCCAACCATCAATCTTTTCCTGCAGTCAGCCAACGGCTGATCAAAGAGAATTACGCCATCTACTTTAGCAAAGACATCGCCCAAACCGTCCCCGCCTTGATCGATTATGTGCAAGCACAAGAGGATGAACTAATCGATTTACGTGTAGAACGGCCGTCTTTAGAAGATCGCTTTTTAGAGTTAACAACAGTATGAATGAAAATATCGTTGAGTAGACGCGCCAGCGGCGTCGTCTCTACAAGTGTTATTTTCGAAAGAGGTTACCATGTCTGCATTTGCGACACATTTTTCATTTGAATTCAAAACAGGGATTCGCAACAAAAATTTGTTGTTGATGAACTATTTATTCCCCCTCAGTTTCTATTTGATGATGGGCTTTATCATGACAGAAATCAATCCCCAGTTTAAGGAAATCATGATTCCGGCGATGGTGGTTTTTGCCATTCTCGTAGCGACATTGCTTGGTCTGCCCGATCCTTTAGTCAGTGCCCGCGAATCTGGGATTTTTCGCAGCTATAAAATCAATGGGGTTCCGGCCTTTTCCATTTTGTTTATTCCCGCGTTGACAACGGGTTTGCATCTGGCAATCATCACGATGATTATCACTGTGAGTGCACCATTTTTGTTTGATGTGAGTGTGCCGACGAATGGGTTGAATTTGTTTGTTGTGTTAACGGCCGTTTCCATTGCTTGCTCAGGTATTGGTATCTTAATAGGTGTGGTATCACCATCGACGCGCATGACCGTTTTGTATTCACAAATCATTTTTGTACCGTCAATGCTGCTGGGTGGTTTGATGATGCCGTACAGCATGTTGCCCGAAGGGGCGCAGATGGTTGCCCAATTATTACCCGCCACCCATGGCATGAATGCCCTCAATGGCTTGGCGATGGGGGTTACGCCCGATTTTAATCCGTGGGCGTCTGTAGCAATGCTGACCGCAAGTGGATTGTTGGCGTTTGGTTTGGCGCTCTATCTCTTTAGTTGGGATAACAAAAACAGCGCCCGTCGCGGGCATCCTGCTTTGGCATTGCTGGCGCTTGTTCCTTATTTAATGGGTATTGTGCTCTTGGGATAAATTAGTCTAGTAATACCGACCTTCAAGGTTTTGGAAACCTTGAAGGTTTTTGACTGAAATTAACCAATAACTAATAACTAAAAATGATTCATAGTCTACTTGATTCGATTATATTTTGGCTGTGGTTTTTATTGATTGTGGGTAGTGTCTACTATGTGGTGCGTACTACCCA
>JBNKHS010000332.1:0-5022 GCA_050290485.1 Promineifilaceae bacterium (SeqCode)
CTTGAGGATTTACAACGCAAACGGCCCAATGTGTACCGTGGTTAGGCAATCTTACCGAAGAACTTTTGGTCTAATCTTTAATTTAGCTTGCAGGTGTTGGTAAAAACCGTTTGGCTAAATTGCTTAATTGTATAAAACTAATGGGTTTGACTAAGACAATAGAGACATCATCACGCAGCTCTTCAGACATCAATAAATCGGCAGACGTGATTAAAACTTTCGTGTCTGCAAATCTCGGCTCTTTTTTTATCTTTTGCAAAATATCTTTACCTGAAATTTCAGGCAGATGTAAATCAAGCAAAATGATGGTTGGGGTAACTGTGTCTAGCCGCTCCATTGCTAAACGGCCGTTATTCACTACTTCTGGTCTATATCCTGCAAAACTCAACGCCTCTTTATAAATTTCTGCTAAAGAGGAATCATCTTCAATAATCAAACCTAAAAACTCATTCATACCGCCTCGCTTTCTACTACATGCAAAGGCAAGGTAACTGTAAACGTAGTTCCCGCCCCGATTTCACTTTCTAAACTGACCTGACCATTCATCAAAGTACTCATTTCTTTAACAATGGACAATCCCAAACCAGCTCCATGGGTACTCCCGACATACCCATTGCTGCCTTGTTCAAAGGCGCTAAAAATACGCTCACGAGCGTCTTCCGGAATACCATTGCCCGTGTCTTTTACTTGAATCAACCAATTTTCATCCTCGCGTAATAACTGCAGATGCACAGTGCCCCTATTTGTGAATTTAATGGCATTACTTACCAAATTCATCATGATTTGGCGCAGCCAGTAACGATCACCAATCAAAGCATTGGGCATATCGTCGCTGATTTCAGCTGCAAACGATAACCCTTTGGCTCTGGCCAAAATATCCACTTGTGCTGCCACATCATCCACTAAGGCCTGAGGCGCAACTGGTTTATTGGCTAGCTCTAATTTACCTGATTCGATCCGTGCTTGATCTAATAAATTGCTGACAAAATCCATCAAGATGCCTGTACTACGTAAAATATCCCGAATTACTTGTCGTTGTTTATCATTTACCGCACCGTAAAATTCTACTTCTAGCATTTCTGCATAGCCCATGATGGAGCTAATTGGGGTGCGCATGTCATGACTGACATTGGCCAGTAACCGGCTTTTAAATTTAGATGCGGCCAACGCTTCATCCCGCGCTTGTCGTAGATCGGCTTCTTTTTCAATCAAATCATTATATTGTTGTTGAATAATACGGTCGGCACGATGCACAATGAGAAACAGGACAATATAAAGAATGGCTAAAATGATGGAGACACCAACAACAATATTGCGTTGCGTTTCATCTAGATGTTCGACAAGCGGTGTCACATCATCATAAACTTCAAACACACCTTCAATTTCTCCATTAGGTCCATAAATAGGTAAGTAGCTGGAAAACACATTACGATCCTCAATCGTTTGCTCAAACGCGCTAAAACTGTCTCGAAAAGTGAGTTCGCTGGCCACAATACCATCTCTGGCTGAGAGATATCCTGCATTATCTAGTTTACTATCTCCAATTTGTGCCTTTTCTGTTGAGAAAACGGTTAAGCCGTTCATGTCGTAAACTTTGATTTTGACAACAGTCAAGCCATTTAATTGCTTGGCAACCAAAGCATACAGCTCATCAATGCGGGGATGGTTTTGCAGCTCTTCAACTTCTAACTCCCCTGCCTGATCGACAAAGTCGGCAAATTCAGGCCAAAGAAAGTTGGAAAAGGATTGCGTTAAGGCGATGTTTTTACTTTCACTGGCATTGAGTAAATCGGCCGTTGCCGAAACACGGAAGAAATAGCCAAGCAAAAATGCAATAAGGATAAAAGCAATCAGGCTGGTTATGGTGAAGTACCGTTGCAAACGAAACATAATAGTCCTTGATGCCGTTGGTGCAAACATGACAAGTGTGTAGTCTTGTGGTTGATCGACTTGCTCTGTTTTGCAATCTATGTGCAATATAATATTTTTGGTGATGTGATTACTAACTAACGCTCAATTGGCAACATGGGCCAATAGCTATTGATACGGGGCTAACAATACTTAGTGCATTATAACGAGGTGGTTTAGGGGGTGGAATGGGACTAATTTGCTATATGCCATTGTATTTTGCAGACCTCCAAGGCTTTCAACAAAACCTTGGAACTCTTGGAGGTCTTATGTATGAGTTTGTAAAAAGTTGATAATGACAGGGTTAACCACCTCGGATTGTTCATAATGGGGTAGATGACCAGCAGCATCGACGGGCAGGAAATGAGCATTGAGATGAGTGAGGACGTCGACACTTTGCGCGAAGGGAATTATTTGATCTTCCCGTCCCCAAACCAGCAAAACGGGGCTGTCTTGTTTACCGACTCGTTGATAGGTTGGTTCATGTTCTTGACTGAGGTAGTTGCGTATCGTGGACAAAATAGCATGTTGAAATCCTTTGTACGCCATTTGCACGTGATATTGTTCAGCCCAATGGGGGAAACGCTCTGGTTGGTAGAAATCATCAAATTGTCCATTGGCCATGGATGGCGCCACGTAAACAGGCATTAGATATTCTCCAATAAGAGGCTTGTCTAGGAATGGTATTTTGAGCCCGTGAATAAGCGGATCAATAAAGGTTAAAGATTGCACGCGGTCGGGGTGTTGGTCGGCAAAATCGACCAGAATTGCGCCACCCATCGATAAGCCGAGCAGATGCACTTGTTGACCGAGTTCTAGGGCGTCAAGCAAATCGTTGAGTTGATCCACATAGAGGATGCCGTTGTAGGTGGTTTGGGGCCGGTCGGAATAACCACGGCCGTATAAATCGTAACGTAAGACACGGAAGCCGGCTTCAATTAAAGCGGCGAAGGTGGGATCCCAAACGTAGTAAGGTGTTGAAAACCCATGGACAAGGACGACTACGGGTCCTTCTGCTGGCCCTTCTAATTGGTAATGAACGAGTCCGTGGCGCAGTTGGATGAATTTGCCGGGTGCTTTTCTTCTTTCTTCCTCGTTTAAATGTTTACGCTCTGGGTTTCGTAATAAAGGGAGGATGGCTAAGATGGATACGGCCGTTCCCAGGGCAATCAGCAATGTTCGTTGCAACTGTTTCATAAACTACCTTCTTTGTCGGGCATGATAAAAGCAGTAAGAAAAATATCATAAACAAAGCCGCTTTACAAAAACAATGCTAAAATCCCAAATTGTAGGGAAAGTGATGAGCAACGTTTTCATCCTTCATCCCTCGTCATTCAAAATTCAAAAGGAGCGTTTCATGTCAGAGAGTGCTGGGAGCAGAACAGGTATTTTGACAGTTGCCAAATTGATGATTGCGGCGGCATGGGCTGATGGGGAGATCAGTGCAGATGAAAAAATGTGCATGAAGGATTTATTGCTGCACTTACCTGATGCAGGGTTGGATGCAGGTATGCAAGTGACCGCGCAAGAGTGGGCGATGCTCGATATATATCTGGAATCTCCAGTGGAGGAAGAAGAGTTGCTGCAACTCGTTGAATCCTTACGCCATCAGATTACCGATTCTAATGACAAGAAGATCGTGATGGATTACTTGCGGCAAGTTGCTGCTGTGGATGGAGCTTTAACGGATGACGAGCAAAAAATGTTGGATGAGATTGAAGATGAACTCAAAGGCTCATCCAGTGGATTTATGAACAGTTTGCGTAAACTGTTTGGCAAGTCGGTCGATAAACGAAGTACGGCCGTTGCTGCTTCTGTTTCACGCGAGGCCTATTTTGATGAGTTCATCAACAACAAAGTGTATTACGAACTGCAAAAGCAACTGCATGAAGAAGGCAAAACAGTCGATATTGCCGACAATGAGCTGCGCCGTATGGCCTTGGCTGGTGGATTGATGGCACGCATTGTGCACGTTGATCGTTCAGTAACCAAAACCGAAATTGAGACGATGGCGGGTGTTATTCAGCGATATTGGCATATGGAGGAGGAAACGGCCGTATTCATTGCCAATGTGGCTGTTGCTGCTGTTGATTACGATTACGACTTTTTCCGTATGACCCGCGAGTTTTATGAAGCAACCACGTGTGAAGAGCGTGTTGCTTTCCTTGACGTTTTATTTAATATTGCTGTTTCCGATGGACAAGCCACCCTTAACGAGATTGAAGAAATTCGTATGGTTTCTCGTGGTATTAATCTTGCTAACGAAGAATTCATTAACGCCAAAATAAAAATCCCACGCGAGAAACGTGCAGGATGATAGTAACTGGTACACAATTGCCTCATCATGTTGATGAGGCATTTTTATTGATTGGCAGGATATGAAGCCTCAAGTACATCGTTTCCATTGGAAACTGTTACCGTACCACTGGCATCACTCACCTTATTAAAAACAAGTTGACATTTATTGTTACACTTTCTCGTTTTAGAGCTCCCATCATCCAAAGTGACCGTTAGTTCAGTTTTCGCTGAAGTTTTGATGTGAACCCGTACTTTATTATTTGGTCCGCTAAATCGTTCTGCGTTGACCTCTAAAATCGTACCGTTCCCTGTTGCTTTTCCATTCCCTTGCGAGTTAGTTGAAGATTGACAGCCTACCAATATGAAACTGCCAAACAAAACGAACATAACCAATAACAAAACATACTTTTTTTCATTCATAATCGACCTCTTACATTACAGAAAATACCGATACATCTTTATTCAATAACAAGGGTATCGTAAACTGTTTGCAAAAGGATAAAAATGGGACGAATCGACCAATTTGGCTAGAATTGATGATGTGTTTGAGTGAATAATATGAAGATGAATAAATTTGACATCGAACAGTTAATGAAAGCTTAAAAAGAACCATGAATACAGGTAGATGAACATACAAAGCAATAAGCGTCTGAAAAGACCTGAAAAAGGAAGACAATGAAAACACCCTCATTTGCCAAAAATGTTGATGAATACATCAGTGGTTTTCCGCCCGAGGTACAAAAACAACTTACAGAAATACGACAAGTCATCAGACAACAAGCCCCCCAGGCAGAAGAGTCAATTAGTTATGGCATG
>JBNKHS010000333.1:0-4952 GCA_050290485.1 Promineifilaceae bacterium (SeqCode)
CAACTCAATCAAGAAATAGACGGGGCAGATCACAGTGGTGCCTTACGAGATGCAGCAGCTGCGTCAAGAACTTGTTTTCTTGAAAGCTGAGTTTCACACGACAACAGAATCGGTAGAAGCAGCAGCAAACAGTTCAATTATAGAGCAGCAAGAACAGAAAACGGCCGTATCTCACTCAGAAAATTTTACTTTGCCCACACCGATACCAATCCTTGATGATCCAGAATGATACAACTCATGGATAAGCAGCCACCGTTGGTGTTGGAGTGGGCGTTGCCGTTGCTACATCTTTTTCCCACCACACTTTGACCTGCGCATCGCCAATGTTTTCAAAGTATTCAACGACAATGATGTGTTCTCCTTGGCTGATATTGGTAGCAGCAGAAACGGTATGCATCCCTTGCTCATTCCAATCATCTAAAACAAGCTTGCCATCCACATAAATGCGGACACCATCATCCACAGTGGCAAAGAAACGGTATCGATCTGGGTTGAAGCTTAAGGTTCGACTCCAGCGTACATAAAAGTTGTCAATGGGCAAACCATTGGCGGGTGCACCTTCACCCCATTGGAAGTTAATTTCTTTATCGTTACGCATCAGTGCAAGCGCAGAATCGTCGAATGATCTTTTATTGTAATATTGTCCGCGCCAATCTGTGAAATCACCAATCTTTTCCCACCAAAATTGAATTTGAGCATCCCCAACATTTTCAAAATATTCAACACGTAAATTATTATTTACGGCCGTAATTTCGCGGTCAGCGCTATATGTTTGGTCGGTAGCATTATCCCAACGATCAATAATAAGTTGATCATTGAGCCATACGCGTACACCATCATCGGCACGCACAAAAAAGCGATGCATCCCTGGTGACAAAGCTTGAACCTTCTGCCAACGCACAGAAAAATGATCGTCAGGAATACCATTGCCTGGCGATCCTGTGCCCCAATCAAAAGCAATCAGTGGATCTTGGGCATAAAAGCGGACGGGTGCGGTCAAATTTTGATTGTCAAAATATTCGGCACCCCATCCCGTGTTAGGGGCTTGTGTTGGAACAGGAGTTCTACTTGGTGCTACCGTTACCGCTGAAGTTGCAGAAGCGGCGGGAGGGACAGCTGTGTTCGGTGGGCGTGGAGTGCTTGTGGGAATAAACGGCCGTGTTTGGGTTAAGAAAACTTGCGCGGCTTCATCTTTCTCTTCTTGCGCAACGGCCGTTTGTGTCAGCAAGACAGAATTATCGACGGTAGCCACGCCACCTCCCATTGGTTGTGTCGGAATGGGCGTGTTAGTTGGTTGCAGCGCACTCGTACTAGTACCTGGTGCTGCTGTAGGTATTTGCGCGACGACAGCACTTGTCGGCAAAGCAGTTGGGACATTGGATTGGCTTTGGCTATAAAAATAGATAAATACGGCCGTAATTCCACACATCCCCAAAAGTAAAACTGCACCCACTACAACAGAACTGCTCCCACCCTTAGCCCTTCTATCGCTCATCTGCTTCTCTCCACGTTATTCACATAATGTTTCATCTATTGTACAAAAAAGTACAAAACGAAGATAGCATTAAAAGAATCTTTAATTTGACAATAAAGCAATGGGTAAAGCGTTAAATATACGCCAAACTCATCATACCTCACTAAGCACATTTTGTAAGGATCAATGCGATTATGTTTCTTGGTAGGTTACAAATAGGAGTATAATGCAAGATGAAGATGGATAACACAACAATCAGTGTGTCATTTTGAGGCAAACATGGAGCAAAAAGAGTCGTTTAATTTCCAAGAGCAGCTCATCCAAATTATTGAGGAATTCCGTATTAAACTCGATAATGTCTATGAGCAAATTATCGACCAAAGCGAACAACTTCAATTTGTAAACGAAGTCGGACAACAACTTACCTCAACCTTAGATCGCAAAGAAGTGCTACAAAATTTAATGCAGCAGCTGGTTCCCAAATTTCGAGTTGAACGCAGCTCATTTTGGCTGGCAGATAACATCAATAATTTGTTGCATTTCCAATTTTCACTGAAACAGAACGAAGTTGAGGATCGTGTATCTGCATTTGTGGAAATTGGACCAGGCAGTATTGTAGGAGTCGTTGCCCAAACCCAAAAGCCTATTATCGATAATGATATTCAATCCAATCCCAATTTTAACAGAGCCATCGATCAAGAAACGGGTTTTGTTAGTCGGCAAACGTTAGCTGTCCCTCTCATTAAAAACAACACAACTGTTGGTGTTGTCCAACTACTTAATCGTATCGATGGCTCAGATTTCACTCAGAAAAATCAAACTTTGTTGGCCAATATTGCACCCTGGCTTGTCCTTGCCCTAGATAATGCGGGATTGTATCAAGATTCTCAAGAACTTTATCAACGTTCAGAGCAGGCGATAAAAATGGCGCGGGCAACAACACACAGCCTGAAAAATCATTTAGGCAGTTCGCGTGTCTATGTTAAACAATTAAGGGAACAAGATATTCCCTTTGCAGAGCGAGTTCAGAAGTTGGACAAAATCGAAAACAATTTAAAGCGGAGTGTTACGATTACGAGCAATTTAATTCGCCCCTATATGCGCGAAGAAAAAGTGTTGATTGCACCACAAGAATTGATTGCGGATGCCCTCTCCCTTTTACAAGTACCGATGGACATTCAAATTTCTACCTTTGATCTTGAGGAGCTTCCTTTTGTATTTATTGAGGCAGAAAATGCTGTTGATTATTTCCATGAATTGCTGACGAATGCTGTTAAAGCCATTCAGCATAAGAAGCAAATGGTGGGTCATGATATACCCAGTTTGATCGAAATCCGTGGGCAACTTATTCAAGGAACGGCCGTTCAACTACAATTTTCCAACAGTGGGCAAATGATACCTAAAAGCAAATGGGAATCTATATTTGAAGAATATACCAGTTCAATGAGCAGTAGAAGCTTACAGACGCAAAATTTTGGTCTTGGGTTGTGGGGGACACGCACCTTCTTTCAACGACAGAACGGCAAAGTGTATGTCTTGGATAGTAACGATGAACGAACAACTTTTGTTGTAACCCTTCCAGGAATATTAGATAATGACACACACAAAATACGAGGTGGATAAAGATGAAAAAAGGCAAAATACTTTATCTGGAAGATAACCCAGAATGGGTTGAGCACATCAATGAGCTGCTTGCCGAATATGATGTCCATACAGCCGACACATTTTTAGATGCTTCTGCCAGCTTCTCCCCTGACGAAAAGTATGATTTAGCCATCATCGATATTGACATCAAGATAAAAGACACCTTTATTGCCAAAGAAAATCGGTATTATGAAGATGAAATTCATCCCAAAGGAGGTTTCATGTTCATTAGGCAGCTACTTGATAGTAAAGGTGGTTATCTACGCGAAGGGAATATTATTATTCTGTCTGGGCGGGTACAAAATGATAATAACTGGCAAGTACTGACAGAAGAGTTTCATGTTGCGGGGGTCTTTGACAAAGGTGACTTTCTAGAAAGGATGGATGAGCTAAAATCATTGGTGGATTCAATAGTGGCTATCAACAGAGCAAAGGATATGAAATGACCATTTTTGTTGTCGATGTTGAAAGTGATGGTCCTATTCCTGGACCTTATTCCATGATTTGTTTTGGTGCAGTCATCGTTGACGAGAATTTGGATAAAACATTCTATAGTCAACTCCAACCAATTAGCGAAAAATGGATACCAGAAGCTTTAGCCATATCTGGTTTTTCTCGTGAAGAAACCCTCAAGTTTAATGATGCTCACACAGAAATGAAGCGTTTCTTTGTTTGGATTAAAGCAAATGCAATATCACGGCCTTTGTTTTTTAGCGATAATAATGGATTCGATTGGCAGTTCATCAATTGGTACTTTCATCAATTTGTAGGAGAAAATCCATTTGGATATAGCTCTACCAATATTGGCTCGCTTTACAAAGGGTTGGTGGGAGATATGTTCCAAAGCTTCAAACATTTGCGGCAAACGAAGCACACCCATAATCCGTTAGATGATGCCAAAGGCAATGCGGAAGCGTTGCTCCATATGAAAAAAGAGTTAGGACTTAAAATTAGTTTCAAGTGAGGTAGACATTTTATGCCAACGGCCGTTTCTTTATCTATATTTCGTCACTTATTTGCTTCCGTTGCAGAAGAGATGGGGGTTACCTTAGGGCGTGCCGCTTATAGCCCAAACATCAAAGAGCGCCTAGATTTCAGTTGTGCCCTCTTTTTGGGAGACGGCCGAATGCTCGCCCAAGCTGCGCACATTCCTGTGCATTTAGGGGCGATGCCCGCTTCCGTACAGGCGGCAATTGAACAATGTGCCCCCTTCTCTCCGGGTGATGTCATTATTGTCAACGATCCCTATCAAGGGGGTAATCATCTACCCGATATTACACTTGTCTCCCCTATATTTGTTAGCCAGGATTCAGGGGATTCTAGTAACAATCAACCAGACTTCTTTGTCGCCAGTCGCGCCCATCATGCAGATGTAGGCGGCATGGCACCAGGCTCAATGCCGCTGTCTACTGAGATTTATCAGGAAGGAATTATTATTCCACCCATAAAATTGGTCGATGCAGGCAAACGGAATGAAGCTGTATGGCAGCTCATCTTGCGTAATGTGCGTACACCAGATGAACGGAATGGTGACTTGGCCGCACAATTGGCAGCCCATGCAATTGGTGAACAACGGCTGCAAGAAATTGTGACACGGTATGGATTAGAGGAGTCTCTTGAGCATGGTTTGGCCTTGATTGACTACGCGAACAAACTGACACAAGCTGCGATCCAGAAAATGCCAAACGGCCGTTTCACGTTTACCGATTACTTAGACGATGATGGCCAACCTAACTCAGAACCCATCCCCATTCAGGCCACAATTACAATTGCCAACGATCACATGCGTGTCGATTTTACCGGAACAGCAATGGCCGTATCTGGCAATCTCAAT
>JBNKHS010000334.1:0-4945 GCA_050290485.1 Promineifilaceae bacterium (SeqCode)
CGTTGAGCGGGAAAAGCCGATTGATTTTGCGTTATTAGCTTGTGACGAAATCACTGGTTTGATTATTGCCACTGCTTTGGTACGGCCGTCTAAAGATTTGCGTGATGTGGCTTTGAAATCAGTCAAGAAGAAATGGAAAGATAAACGTTTTGCGGCTGGCGTGGATCGTGATCATGTGATTCAGGTAACGGCCGATTTTAGTTTGGTTTGTTTTGATGGTCAGCTTGATTTGTGGGATCATGTTGCCAATGTATTAGAGGCAATGAAGCAACAAGCTGATGTTTTAGAATTAGACGGCCGTTTAGCGGCTGTTTCATAGTATCCCTTGAGAGATTATGACACAAGCAGAATATTTAACCGTGCAAGAAGCATTAACGGCCGTTTTAGCTGGAGTGACTGTTTTACCAGCAGAGCGTGTGCCCTTACTTGATGCATTAGGTCGGGTCATTGCTGAAACTGTTGTTGCTAAGGATAGTTTGCCTCCGTTTGCGAATTCAGCAATGGATGGATACGCTATGCGTGCTAAAGACTTAGTTGGTGCGACAGCTGATTCGCCTGCTGAGTTACGTGTGATTGGAGATATTGCTGCTGGTTCTGTGCCTGATTTAACTGTAACATCGGGCACGGCTGTACGCATTATGACTGGTGCGCCGTTACCTCTTGGTGCTGATGCCGTTGTTCCTGTCGAAGATACAAATGAGGCATGGCGCAACCCGGAACGGCCGTTACCCGAGCACGTTCAAATTAAGCGGGAAGTAAATAGCGGTGATTATGTGCGTCAACCAGGTGAAGATATAAAATCTGGGCAGACGATTATTCCTCGAGGACATCTTTTACGCCCGCAGGAAGTTGGCGTGTTAGCATCATTGGGAGTTGCTGAAGTAAGTGTGGTTCGTCGTCCAAAGGTGGGTGTTTTGGCTACAGGTGACGAACTGATTGCTATTGAAGAATCACTACAACCAGGCAAAATACGTAACAGCAACGGGTATACGCAAACAGCACAAGTTTTAGCTATTGGCGGGATTCCTGTATCGTTAGGTATTGCCCGCGATACAGAAGTGGATGTAACCCAAAAGTTGCAAAAAGGTTTGGACGCTGGGGTGGATCTGTTTATTAGTTCGGCTGGGGTTTCTGTCGGTGCATATGATGTTGTGAAAGCCGTGTTGGAGCGGGAAGGGAATGTTGGCTTTTGGCGCGTGCGCATGCGCCCCGGCAAGCCACTGGCGTTTGGCAAATATAAAGGTGTGCCTTATTTGGGTTTGCCAGGGAATCCTGTTTCGGCGATGGTTTCGTTTGAACGCTTTGCGCGGGCAGCAATTTTGAAGATGGCGGGGCGAGTGGATTTGGAACGGCCGTTAATTGATGTCATTTTGCGCGAAACAATTGACTCAGATGGGCGTGAAAGCTATTTGCGTGCCATTGTGACTAAAGAAGATGGGCAATATGTTGCCACGACAACAGGAAATCAAGGGTCACATATTATGACCTCGCTGGTTATGGCCAACGCTTTACTGATTGTGCCAGAGGGGCTTATTCAAGTGAATGCAGGTGACAAACTACAAGCTTGGATGGTAGATTGGCCAGAAATAATTTTTTAACTTTGCAAAATAATATTTCCTTTGCTCAAAACAACATTGTGATAAAGGAAAATAAAAAAGCCCCGAAATCCGGGGCTTTGATTTATTAAGCGTGGAGTGTTCTGCTCAAGATATCATCTTGGCGACGCCGTTTACTTTTACGTTTACGGCTTTTCTTAGATTGCTTTCTGGCGGGTGCATCTGAACCTAAAGCCTCACGAAGAGCAATTTCCATTGCAGTAGCGAACTCTTCTTGTTCTTCTTCTTCTTCTTCATAAGCTTCTTTAATTTCAGCCATTGTCGGTTCTTCAGGTTCTGGTGCATCAAGAAGTGATTTCATGCTTAAGTCGATACGACGTTTCCGTTTGCTAGAACCCAAAACTTCAACTTGAACTTCATCGCCAACGGCAGCAACTTCAGAAGGATGTTTGACATAGCCATGACTCATTTCACTAATATGAACCAAGCCTTCACGTTCAGCGCCAATATTTACGAAAGCACCATAGGTTTCTAAACGGGTAATGGTACCACTGTAAACATTTCCTTTTTTAAGGTCGCGCCAATCAACAGCCAGTGGCTCAATCATTGTAACCATAATCTGACCACGTTGCGGATCAACCTTGTCAACCCAAACAGTTACCTCATCGCCAATATTAAGAATATCAGCAACGCGGTTTACATGTTCTTCTCCGAGTTGTGAAATGTGGATGAGCGCGTTGGTGCCGACACCTAGATCGATGAATGCCCCATATAGCTCTAACCGAGTGACGGTCCCGGTTAATTTCATTTTTGGCTCCAAATTATCAATACTTTGTGGTTTGACTTCTTCGGTTACCGTCTCTACTACTGTTTCATTGTTTTCTTCACTCATGACAAGTTTCTCCCACGCAGAGATTTATTCAATGCAATCTGCGTCTTTTCCAAGATGTTAATTTGTACCTCGTAATCGGGGACAGAATTTATTGCGATTTGCATACCATATCATATTTTTTGCACTTCTTTGCAGGCTCGAATGATGATGGTTCACATATTTAATGTTCCACTTGAACTCTCAAGGGCACAAGTGGCAATTATAACAGGGGGTGAACTGCTGTCAATATGAATTTGAGTATTTTATGTGGGGTTAATAAAAGTGCTTGCCCAATTGGCAAGCACTTTTGTTTTTGGAGCTATTTGATGTGATTTTAAAAAACAGCGTCTTCAGCAACGGCCGTTTCTGCTTGCTCAACAGGCTCAAAATCTGGTGTGGGTAAACCTGCTTGGCGACGGATGAGATATTCTAGCTCATCTAATATTTCTGGGTTTTCAGCAAGGAAAGTCTTTGCATTTTCACGCCCTTGTCCCAGCATCGTATCCCCATAGCGGAAGTATGCTCCACGTTTATCTACAATTTCATACTCCGTGGCTAAATCGAGAACATCACCAGTTAAAGAGATGCCTTGATTGTACATAATGTCGAATTCACATTCGGTGAAAGGGGAGGCCACTTTGTTTTTCTTGACCTTAATGCGCGTACGATTACCAATAACGTCATTACCAGACTTAATTGCTTGGATACGGCGAATATCGAGGCGTACAGAAGCGTAGAATTTAAGGGCGTTGCCACCACTGGTTGTTTCAGGATTACCGAACATGACGCCGATTTTTGAGCGTAATTGATTGGTAAAGATAACCACAGTGTTGGTTTGTTTAATGACCCCAGATAATTTGCGCAATGCTTGTGACATAAGCCGTGCTTGCAAACCAACGTGGGAGTCTCCCATTTCTCCTTCAATTTCCGCTCGGGGAACGAGGGCAGCGACAGAGTCAACAACAACAACGTCCATCGTGCCCGAACGAATCAAGGCTTCGGCGATTTCTAGAGCTTGTTCACCGGTGTCCGGTTGGGAAACGTAGAGGTTGGTGATATCAACACCGCATTTTTCGGCATAGCTAGGGTCGAGAGCATGTTCCATATCAACAAAGGCGCAGACACCGCCTCGTTTTTGTGATTCGGCGATGATGTGTTGACAAACCGTTGTTTTACCAGATGATTCTGGGCCATATATTTCAATGACACGACCTCTTGGTACGCCACCGACACCAAGAGCGATGTCGAGGGAGAGGGAACCAGTTGGAATTGTTTCAACAACCATATGTTGGGCATCTCCTAAACGCATGATGCTGCCTTCGCCGAAGCGTTTGGTGAGTGAATCTAATGTCTTTTCTAAAGATGCAGAACGGGCATCTCCATTGTCACTACCTTTTTTTGATTTAGCCATGAGTCTTAACTCCTTATTTCCTAGTTGTGAACATTTGTTCGATGGAGAGAGTCTAGCACGGGTGTTCTGGTTTGTCAAGGTCAATTTTATTGTTTTGAACATGTGTTCAATTCATTGGAAAAGACCACGTATTGTATGATTAAGGTTGCTTATGACCCTTTGCGTTTTTGCTGTTTTGCAGTGGACTCAAAATTTAAAGATTAGGCGGTGAGCTGTTTAATTAACTCAGGATATTGTCGGATATGGCTAATTTCGTAATAACCATTTTTTTCTGGTGTGGCGTGAACCTGTTCGTGGGCCCATGTCGTTTCAGCAGGAATGTGTACGGCCGTTCCCCCGATTTCGATGATGGGTAAGACGTCCGATTTGAGTGAGTTGCCTATCATAATAAATCGTTGCGGATTGATTGCATACTTTTTGAGAAGGTTGGCATAGCTAACGGCGTCCTTTTCACTGACAACTTCGATGTATTTAAAGCGTTCGGCAATGCCAGAGCGCGCGATTTTTGATTCTTGCTCGAACAGATCCCCTTTGGTGATGATCATCAATGGATAGGTTTGCCCAAGTTCAGTGAGGACGTCTAGAACACCATCGTATAGTTTGACGGGGTGATCGCGCATTTCTTTGCCAAAATTGAGGATCGCTTGAATGGCTTCCCCGGAGATTTGCCCATCAGTGAGGGAAACGGCCGTTTCCACCATCGACAAAATAAAAGATTTGATTCCGTAGCCATAGTAATGTAGGTTGTTAATTTCTGTTTGGTCAAGAATTTCGCCAATGTTTTTGTGTGTGGTAAACGGCCGTATCAATTCAATAAAGTTGTCCCGATTTACCACGTACAAATGCTCGTTGTACCAAAGTGTGTCATCTGCATCAAAAGCAATGATGTCAAACATAAAAAATACCCCCTTCAATGTTTTGAAGAGGGTATTTTACAACATTATTGAAATTTCAAGCTAAATACGAGTTACGGTTGATAATGATACGGTTCTGAATTTGCTCCTTCAAGAGACGTCATGGCGAAAAGAGTATTTTGCATCGCGCTACCTAGCGAGGTTTCTGTTGGTAATAAATGAATAGACAAAAACCAGTCAGATGCTTCACTCG
>JBNKHS010000335.1:0-4942 GCA_050290485.1 Promineifilaceae bacterium (SeqCode)
AGCGGCACGCACGGCCAAACTTTCATCTGACTGCATTATTTCAATAATCGGGGTGACCAAACGAATATCTGTGACATCCCAAACACCATCTAAAGCTGCTTCGCGGACATATTCATAGGGGTCCTTGAAACAATAGGTAAAAATGGGAGAAAAATCAACAACAAAATTTTCCTCCGTCAAATCAGCCAAATGGCGTACAACCACCTGACGGCGTTCATCATCTATCTTAGGCCATATTTTACGAAACTGTGTTATCTCATCTTTGTTCATATCAGAAAAGCGATATAGCATGTGAATTGGTACTGACTCACTTGTAAAAACAGTTTCTAATACATCCGCAAAAGGAATTGTTTCGTCTTCTTGTTCTTTCATCATAACTTTACTACCAGCAAACCTTTGCATTATTGCAAATAAAACAGATTGGCTCAATTTCAAATTTTAAGCCAATCTTTATCATCAAAAAATCGGGCTCTTTAGGAAATGCAGGGATATTTGTCATTCTGAGTGCAACGAAGAATCCCTTAGCTCTGTCACTTCGTTCAGCATGACATAGAGCAAACCCCATAAGATCCCAATGAACCAAATCGTTTTATATATTGTTAATTTGTGCAACTTAAAAAATGGGATTCACAATATCCTGCACAATAAGTAAGACCATTAAACCCAACAGGACTAACATACCGACAACATGAACCATTCCTTCTCGTTCTGGCTCAATGCGACGCCCACGAATTCCTTCAATCAGAACAAATAAGATACGTCCACCATCTAATGCTGGAATGGGGAGTAAATTGGTAAACCCAAGGGCAACGCTAATAAAGGCAATCATTTGCAAAATAGGGAACAAACTATCGTTATCGACAGACGCTTCTGCTGCTTCCCCTGCAATTTGGCTAATTCCAACCACACTAACGGGGCGTGCTTCACTCGGCGCAATCTCGCCTGTAATCAACATTTTGGGCACACTCACTGTCAAGTAAACAATTTCAAATATGGAGCTTACCGATTCTGTTGCAGCTTCAACAGGACCACGTTGCATATGCAATCCTTCAGGAGCAATATTTAACTTCAAACCAATTGCACCTTCTTTTGCAGCATCATATTCACCGGGGAGGCGTGGTGTAACGGCAAGTTCTACCTCTTCACCATCACGTAAGACTACAACTTGGACAGGTTCTCCTGCACCTTCAGTCATCGCACGGACAATCATGCTTGTACCATCAGCCAATTCACCTTCTACTAAGTAAAACACGTCTCCTGATTGGAACCCTGCCGCTTCTGCTGGCGAGTCAGGGTTAACCGAGTCTACCCCGATAGCAGGAGTGCCCAACATAAAGGCAATCCAGAACACGATGATTGCTGTCAGAAAATTGGCAATAGCGCCTGCGGACAAGACAAACAACCGGGCTCTTTTTGAAGCACCTGCTAAGCCACCAGGCACAGTAGGATCATCTTCACCAGCCGGACGTACGAATCCACCTAATGGTATCCAATTTAGTGAAAAAACTGTTCCATCCCATTCACCCAGTTTAAGGGCACGTGGGGGGAACCCGAGCCCAAACTCTTCCACACGGATGTTGGAGAGCTTTGCGGCAACAAAATGTCCTAATTCATGGATGAGAATTATGGGTGTTAATACGATAAAAAATGCCCCTACGGACCATAAAAAGTCGGATGACATTAGCTTGTCCTTTCTGTCTCTACGCTAGATATGTCATTCACACATTTGGCAAAATTTTAGCCCAAATGGGTTTTGTGAATTACAAGTTTGGCAGTATAGGTTTAGTCTATATGTTTTACCTTAGATTTGTTGATTATACGGGCACGGGTTGTCATCTTTCAATAGGTTGCCATTTATTTCACTTGGCTCTTAGATAACCACCTATACCTTTTTAATTTGGTTTAGAAACAGTTGGCAGGTAAATATGGTACTCTAAAAATATCTCTTGCTGTTCATATGCGCCAATGTCACATGCTTCGTTAATGGGTCGTGCTTCATTGCGCTGATCTTTCGTGTAGGTTGTACCGCAACCATTAACGCCCTGTGGTATCTGATCTAATGCAGGGCTTCCCTCACCAAGGGCATGAGTAAGGGTGTCCCCACTATTTTCCGCTAGAGGTTGTAACAAGGGATTGGTATTAGTCAAACTTGTTGTCATCGTTAATCCACAACTATTGCTACTATCAAGATTATAGCCATGATCAATTAAATTGTTTGCGGGAATGGAACAATTGTCTCCTGTGCCAGCAACAAGTGCTCCTGTCAACTCAAATCGAGATGCAGGGCCACTTAATCCCAAATTGTGGGCATTATTTAGTGACGATGTATTACTAGCAACGGTACTATAAATTATCCAGGCAACAGCGGTATTACCCCCATCATTCTGATAAACACCTCCGCCCACATCAGCAGAATTGCCACTGACTGTTGAATTAACAATAGATATTGGCTGAGAAAAGAGAATACCACCTCCTTGTCCCCCATTGGCTTGATTGTTCATAATTGTGCTTTGTAAAATAAGCGCTGTGCCAAAATCTGTATGTCCAATACCACCGCCACCTTGTCCATTATTGGTGTTATTTTGGATGGTACTGTTTTGGACAACAAGATCTGCTCCATAATTGAAAATACCACCACCCGCATTTTCAAAATTTTGGGGACTGGCAGAACGGGGTGACGATATCCCACTGTTGTTGCCATTGATCAAACTTGTGGTGATCGTCAATTGATCTCGATTGACAATGCCTCCCCCATTGTAGATAGCGCTGTTATTTAGAATTTGTGAATTGAGGATGGTAAAACGGCCGTTTTGGTGATAAATCCCCCCACCGCCATTTGCAGCATCACTACTTGTGCCATTGGCATGATTTTCCGTCACAATAACGGTTTGCAACAACACATCACCATTGGCATTATAAATTCCCCCACCACGACGGGCTTCATTTGAAATAACATTGCTGTAATTAAGGGTTAAATCAGATTGATCATTGTACAATCCACCGCCATCTTCATCTCCATGAGCTAACCCATTTTGGATATTGAGATTAAAAACATTAACTGTCATTGCAGTGGTACTGGTGATGAGCACAACACGGCCGTTTCCATTGGCATCTAAATACGTGGGGTAAGCATTGGCACTGGGTTCCAAGGTCCAGTCCAGTTGAGTATAGCCCCCTTCGAGCGATAGGTTCTTACTGATGTACACTGTTTGCGTGAGTCCATCTCGTACCCCAACCCCCGTACACGTGCCCGCAATACGCACAGCACTCCCAGCACTTGCCGCATCAACTGCATCCTGTACTGCTTGCGCGTCGTCACTGGCAAACTGGGTTGAATAAAACGGCCCATAGCTAGTAAAGCAATTTGCAGGATCAACGATAAAGCCATTGGGCATTGGAACCGTTACAGGTGCTTCTGGTGGCGGAAAATTCACAACAACATTATAAGCAGTCGTGGCCATATCTGGCGGAAAATCAAATGTTGCTGTAACGGCCGTTGCATCCTTTTGTATATTCGTTCCCAATACCGAGCCAATCGTTACGGTTAGCGGTGCAGGCGGGGGCATGTCGCTAATATCGATACGCACAACAAGGCCTTGCTCCCCTTGAGTTGTTTGATTTGGCGTCACATTGGTGATGGTCGGTGGATTTACCCCGGCAAAGACAAGTGCTTGTTCGAATAAAAGTAAGGCAGATACGGCCGTAAAACAAACAAATAAAATGACAAAGGCTCTCTTGGTGTTCGATATTTTGCTCATCACTTTCTCCATGATTTGGGCAAAATCATCATCTCCCCAAAATTATCTGATTTTTGCCCACACTATTACCTACTGAGGAAGGATAACTGAAGAGATTGTATCAACAATAGCCAATTCGGTTCGGCAGCGCATCCTCACAACACGTTTTTACCAAAGTCCCCGGCACTTACATTTTTAGATCGAGAAGAAAAGTTACAAGTAAAGTGCCGGGGACTTGATGTAGCCATAGTTTGGTAAGGTCCTGGGTTCCACAAAATTCTACGTGTTTTGATCATAACAACCACACGCCCTAAATTGGGAAAACAGAATCAATCCTCCGCTATAATCGCCTGCAAATATCCAAATAGCAATTTCTTAATCTCAGCCACAGCAAGCTGATTCCGTGATTCGTCTTCACTGGTAATCAAAGGCAATGTGCCCTTCAAAGTATCCATAATGACTTCTGCTTGTAAACGGCAATCTGTAGATGCGGGCGCTAATGGCGCTAAAAGTGATTCCATACCATCCACCATGCGGCACATAATCTCATCTGCGGAAGCAACTGTCGCGTATGACCCAAAAAATAACGGCTGAAACCCCGGATTTTGTTTATAAAAAAGGATAAGTTGATTGATTAATTGATTAAATTGTGTGGATAATGGCGGCGCATCTTCCCCTAATAAAACAGCATCCGTCATGACAGCATTGAGTTTATCTACATACCGTTCAGCCAAAGCTAAATAAACGGCCTCTTTGTTAGGAAAAAATTGATATAAAGATCCGATAGACGTTTGCGCTTCTTTCGCAATCCCGTTTGTGCTTACTTGGGCATATCCTTGCTGCGCAATAAGGCGGTCCGCTGCATCCAAAATTTGCGTAACACGTTCTTGCCCTCTTCTTTGTTTTGGTGTTCGTCGCATGACAACATCTTCACTCATCTTAACCTCTGTTCTCGTGAAAACACGAGCAATCACTCACAAAACCATTGACAACGTGAGCAATCGCTCATATAATTTCAAATTGTGAGCAATCGCTCACAAATACTAACATAATGGATAATCAAATGAAAGAAATTGCTGAAAACGTTTATCAAATCCCCTTATTCCCGCGAAATAGTATTAATGCTTACATTATTGATGGGTACCTCATTGACGCCGGGACGCGTGGCTCGGGCGAAAAGCTGTTAAAAGCGATTGACAAATACG
>JBNKHS010000336.1:0-4936 GCA_050290485.1 Promineifilaceae bacterium (SeqCode)
TGGGCTGCAGATAACGGGGCGGATGTTATTAATCTAAGTTTGGGTGGCACTTCAGCTACTTCTTTGGAAGAGGACGCCATCAACTATGCTACGGGTAAAGGTGTTTTAGTAATTGCTGCGGCAGGTAATTGTGGCGATCCAGGTACTTTCCAATTTAATGGTTGTACAGTTGTCAATCAAACGAGTTATCCAGCGGCATTTGCCAATGCAATGGCCGTAGCTTCAACAACCTCGATCAACACACGTTCCTCATTTTCTACTCAAGGGAGTTACGTAGAAATTGCAGCTCCGGGAAGTAGTATTTACAGTACATATCTAAACGGAACTTATCATACATCAAGTGGGACATCACAGGCGACGCCACATGTTGCTGGTCTGGCCGCTGCTGTTTGGTCTTTAAATCCATCATTGACCAATGGACAGGTACGCACAATTATGAACAGCACAGCTGTAGATTTAGGCAGTGGCGGCCGAGATATAGCATTTGGATACGGCCGTATCAATGCTTACGCCGCAGCTACTCAAGGCTTGAGTATGGCTGATGTCGCTAACCCATTAGCTAATGAACAAGGTCCGACGCAACCAATGGTCGTTGATGTTACGGTACCTCATGCCCCCGGCGAAATTTTGGTGAAGCTAGCAGACACCCATAGTGCACAATCGTTGGACAGCGTACAAAGCTTCTTTGCTACAGCTCTGGCCACTGACGAAGTAGCCGTTACTGAAAACGCAGAACTGGATATTTACGTCTTGACCGTTCCTGAAGAAGCGGAATTGAGCTATCTAAATAGTTTGAATGGGATGGCTGAAGTTGAGTATGCAGAGTTGAACTATATTGTGACGATTCAGTAAATGAAGGGTGGGGAGCCAAAGGGATAAGGAGATGAGGAGATTTTTAATTCCTAATCTCCAATCCCCAGTCTATTTGCCACTTTTATGAGAGATCGATTTCTGTTGCTCCAATATTTACGGCCGTTTGCAACGTTTGCATGTTATCGCGATAGATAAGCGTAAACGGTGTGTCGGTGCTAATAACAAGCTTTTCCCCTTCTGCGAATAGATCCAACGTTCCTTCTGGCCCAACAGGGTAGTTGCGCAGACCACATGCTTGTTCTAGATCAAGCCGCCGGTCAAAGTAAACCCGCCGATGTGGCCACTCGACTGTGACGCCAATAATATCTTCAAGCAATAAAACAATCGTAGCAAGTCCGGTTGTTCCGATGAACTCTTTTTCTGCGGGGTCGCCTGGGGCGGCCGTTTCGGGTGCATAATTTTCCCAAAATGTGCCCGTGTCTAAAAAGACCTGATGAATGTTTTGCAGATGATTCATAGCTAGATTATGCACTAACTTGTGTTGACCCACGGTGCGTAACCCACGAGCCACCATGAAGTTCATTGCTGGCCAAACACCGCCTCGCCAATAGCGCCCTGTGTCCTCATCATAGCCGGGGCTGTCGGCAGAAATGCTGGGAATGGAATGTTTGGTTTTGAATGCCCATCCTTCACGCAGGTGCTGGATGAACTTATCCTGCCGCTTTTCTGAGGGGATGATGTTGGGATCAAGTAATCCCCAGTAAGCTCCGATTGTTTTTGTCTGACTAAAACGGCCGTTTGCAGAGACATCTTGATAAAATTCAGTGTCCGCATTCCAAAAATGCGTATTAATCAACTCAACCAATTGCAAATGTTCATTTTTTAGAGCAATTGCATAATCTGTTTCTTCCAGCATTGTCGCCATTTGCGCCAACATATGGCAGTTCAATGCTGCTTGCATGGTCGCATCGACCCACGACCAATGGTGGTGATGGTACATGCCATTGGGAATACGCGGTTGATTATCCATGCCACTGCTTAGTCCTGTTGCCCAATACAGTCCATTAGGCCATGTTCGATTTTCACGACACCATTTGTGATACGCTAACAACGGCCAAAATATAGATTCAATACGCGAATCATCCCCTGTTAAGCGAAAGTAACGCCATTCAGCCCAAGCCAAAATATTGGGGCCTGTTGAGTTGGGATCAAATGGATAGAAATAATCCTGCCCTGTTTCCATACTGATTTCGCGACAAATAAAGCCATCATCATGTTGTTTGGCGTAAAAATTATCTAACGTCTCAATAACATTGAAGGCACGACGACCATAGAGCGCGAATTGCATTTTAAGGGCTGAATCCCACATAAACAGATGTTGTCCACAAACATCTCCCAAATAAGGGGCGATAAATCCATTTGCTGGTGTTGGTTGTTGGAGATGAGACCATGCAATTTCCCAAGATCGCCAATACATCCCCACCCATTCTGCATAACCTGGCAAAATTGGCTCAGGCAGGTTTGTTTTTGCCTCAGCAAATGAAGGAATAGCTGTCATATTGGGTGGCTGCACCCGAAAAAGATTCCGTTCGACAAGCGGTTCTATCGGCCTCTGATATGTTGGATAACTCATGGAAGAACTCCAATGGATAGTTGGTTAATTTGACGTGTTGTGAATAGCCGGTTGCTTTGAAAAAGGCTAAGTTAATTTCGACAGCTACTCTGTAATAGCAAAAGAGCTATCTTCGATGTATAAATCGGCCGTGCCACCGACAAATATAGAGTTTTCATTAAACGAAATGATATGCAAATTGTATTGTACGTAAACGTTGTCCCGCAATTTTCCTTTCCAGATGATTGAATCTCCTGTTGCATAGTATGAGGACTCTATCCCATTACCGATCTGGGCAACTTCAATTGTGCCTTGATTAGTAATCCCGTTATATATCAAGGTTGTACCTAAGATATTTGTGCCCACAGGTATATTGGCATCGAGCAGGGGGATTAGAGTAAAAGAGAGGCCTTCTGGGTCATTGGGGATTGCTTCCAATTGAAATGGATCAGGGTTGAGGATGGTAATGGTGGCTGCGCCAGCAACAGGAAGTTCACCCAAAACTTCAGTTGTAATCCGCAAATTAAATTGCCCATGTGTTCCGGGAGCAATGATGCCGCTCCAAATAAACGAATCGCCTGTACGCTTAATGGACCTTGTGCCGTTAATACTGACTTCATATCCGCCATCAGCAGTACGGCCAATGTATTCCATTTGTACCCCTGCTATTTGTTCACCAGGACTTAAGTTAGCTGTAAACGGAGGGGCAATTTTGTTGAAGATAAGCATATCACCCATTTCCACAGGAGCGGGTGTTGCGGTCGGTTCAGGAACAATGCTGGGCAAACGACCACAGGCGAGGGATACGGCCGTAAACATGAAGATCAAAACAGAGATTGCTTTTGTCGATTTTAACATGGGCACTGAAACAAGTACCCAGCACTCGTTTGTAAATTAAGTGCTGGGTACTTCTATATCCGAATTAATTTTCTTCAATCGTAATCGATACGATCCGGGTAGCTGGTGCTTCTGCATCAGCTGGATCACGAGGAAGGATGTTTTCAACTGCATCCATCCCTTCAACGACTTGTCCAAAAATGGTGTGAAGCCCATTCAAGTGTGGTGTGGCTTCATATGTTATGAAAAATTGACTGCCACCAGTATCTGGGCCAGCATTGGCCATTGCCAGAATCCCTGCACCCGTAAACTCTAAGGCGGGATCGAACTCATCAGGAATAGAATAACCAGGTCCGCCAGCACCAGTACCAGATGGATCACCTGATTGTGCCATGAAGCCAGGTATGACCCGGTGGAACATGACATTATCATACCAACCTTCTTGAGCCAAAAAGACAAAGTTGTTGACTGTGATTGGTGCTGATTTGGGGAACAGTTCAATGACAACTTCTTCACCAGAATCAAGTTCAATTGTAGCTGTGTATTCTTTTTCGGGATCTATGGTTTGTTCTGGTGGTGCATCGTATTGGCTGTCTTCCATGGCGGCCACAGCAATTTGTGACTCGATGAAATTGGCCCAAATGTCAAAATCGGGTGGTGCTTGGGGCAAGAATTGTCCGTTGAGCAGGACAGCAGGTGTGCCAGGAAGCTGCAGGTTGATTGCTTCTTGTTCCATACCACTGACATAGGCGTTATATTTGCCGCTTTCTAAATCGGCCGTAAACTGATCGGTATCTAAGCCCAGATCATCGGCCATATCAATAAGGAACTCATCAAATTCTTGTCCGCTTAAATTAGACCATTCGCGTTGATCTTCATAAAGGGCGTCGTGATACTCCCAGAATTTGCCTTGATCGCCTGCGAGTTCAGATGCTTCTGCTGCTTTGGCGGCGTTGTCATGGATTTGGTTAAGTGGGAAGTGACGATATGTGACTTGAACATGTTCGGGATAGGCGTCTACCAGACGCGCAAACACGGGAGCCATACCCGCGCAGCCCGGTCATTGAAAGTCGCCATACTCGATGATGGTGATAATGGGATCTTCTGCCCCTTTCGTATGATCGGTGGCTTTCAGTTCTGCAGCCTCGGGGATGGTTGTTGATGGTTCGTAAGTAGGTCCGTCTACAACAGTTACGGCCGTATCTTCTTCACTTTCTTCCTCTTCTACAGCTGCAGCTTCTTCGTCATCGTCTGTTTCGGTCGCTGCATCATTGTCAGCTTCTAAATCTGCCGATTCAGAGGTTGTTTCTTCAACTGAAGAAATTGGTTCTGACTCTGGTTCAGTTGGGGCGGGTTCGCTTGTGCCACACGCGGTTAGCAGGAGGATAAGCAATAACCCAATAAGATGTTTTTTCATAAAAATCCTCTTACAAATTGTTAGATAATGTTCGTATGATAACCTATTTTGTTACAATGGCGTAGCTGTACGAGTAAGGTCTCATCAACTCATAAATTGCAGAACGTTGTACGGCAATTATTTTATTTCAACGACTATTAGAGGAGTTATGTATGAAACAAATTTATCTATTTATTGTTTTTATTTTGCTCTTGGCTGCTTGTGGACCAAGTAACTCAGTTTCGGAGGAAGAAGCAACGGCAGGAGCGCCGCTTTTG
>JBNKHS010000337.1:0-4922 GCA_050290485.1 Promineifilaceae bacterium (SeqCode)
CAACACCATGCAGAATAATCGCAGCTCCGTTTAACAAGCCGACCAATCCGATTGACAGAGGAACTACTCCATGTCCCACCATACACTTTTGAATCGTTTTCAACAGGCGAGCAGCACACTTTATATTTTAGCCCTAGGTACTACCCTACTTCTTTTTTTGGGTGGATGCCGCACCAAATCATCTCAATTAAAGGAATTGGAACATTTAGCTGCAACTATTCAACCCACGACAGGACATGAAGTCAGTCGATCGCTTCAAGATAAAGGCACTGGATTCACAGGGCCAAGGTATGCGGAAATATATATAGAGTTTGAGCCAAATAATGATGACTCAAAGGAGGGTGTATATAACGAAATAGTCAATATTCTTAAAGAAAACAATTGGGAAGGGAGTGCATGTGACGGCTGTCGTACTGCTTCTTTTAGCGCCTCATTGCAACAAGATAATTATCCAATTGAAATAACAGCGAGAGTACGTGTCCACGCAGATAAAGATCTAGTAAGTATCAGAATGGTACATCCAAAACCTTAATGACATTAGACAGTAGAGAAAATTTTAGGAGAAACCTTGTGCAACAAAAGAAAGTGAAAATAGAATTTATATTTGTATTTATAGCTGCCCTATTTCTGTTAATATTCTTCAATTCAACATCTTCAGCCCAAGAGGATGAGTTGCGAACTCCGCTAAAAATAGTCCACCTTGGGGATTCATATTCAGCTGGCAACGGTGCGCGATCAGCCGAAGGCAAGCGTAATTATCATAGCGTTTCTGGCTGCTACCGCAGCCCCACAAATTGGGGAAGTCAATTTGCCCAATCTCTTACCGATACGTTCGCGGTTACCTATATCAACCGCGCTTGTTCAGGCGGTGTCGTTTCGCAAATATTGAATGAGCGGGATATGAATGATACTGCATTTAAGAATCTGGATGGCAGTTGTCCATCACCAGATTATGCAGATGAAGAATTCTATGTGGACACCTCTCTCTTGAAATGCTCGCGCTTTATCAATCCGCAAATTGATGCCATTGATAGTAGTGTAGATCTGGTACTCATGACCATGGGGGGTAACGACTTAGGATTTGACAGCATTGTCAAGAATTGTTTCGCCGTTGGGCTGAGATCAGCCAGCGGTTGTAGAGAGGTTGTAGAGGAAGCAAATGATGGTTTAGCGGATTTAGAAGATGAGTTGGTAGAAACCTTTGCCGCTATCAGAGAAAAATTGGACCCTGAGGCAAGAATTGCCTATGTTTCTTATCCGTACCTATTATTAGATGTTGAGTATGAGCTCGTCGATTGGGCAGGAACGAGATGGGAAGATAGATATGATGCAGGAGCGGAAATACGTGCTTTATCCGAATTAGGAGATACGCACCAAGTAGCGGCCGTAGCCGCCGCAAATGCAGCAGCAGGCGAAGAATACATCGTATTTTACGATGGTACGAAAGCGCTTTTTGCAGGGCACGAACCGCATCCAGCGGCAAGTGAACGAAATCCTGATAGATGGATTATGGAATTCGAAGGGCGCAAAATGGTAGAGTGGTATCATCCCAATGCGTTAGGGCATGAAAATTGGGGGGCAGCTCTATCCGTCTTTGAAACATTTGGTGCAGTCGGGGGGACATTTGACGCCAATTCTAATATTGACGTTGTGTTTGTTGTGGACACAACTGGTTCCATGGGCGGGGAAATTGCCCAAGTGCAGGCAGATCTTTCCAGTTTAGTTAACCAGCTTGCAGCGACAACAGATTCTTATCGTGTTGCTATCGTTTCTTACCGAGATTTTCCTGAACGTACAGGGTCTTCGATTGATTATCCAGCCAGGGTTGATCAAACATTTACCGAGGACACAGCATTGATCCAAGCTGCAATTGATTCACTCACAGCGCGCGGTGGCGGGGATTGGCCAGAAACTGTTTTTTCAGGTATTCAAACCGCGATTGAGCTTCCGTGGAGACCGGGGGTTACCAAAATTGCAATTGTTATTGGTGATGCACCAGCGCTTTCTCCCGAACCAATATCTAATTTGACAGCTCCTCAGATTGTGGCCAATAGTATTGCTGTTGATCCCGTTCAGGTTATTGGCGTTAATGTTGGGTCTCTTGATGCGAATGGAGCCTTGGGGCAAATTGCAGATGGAACGGGGGGATCAATTGTTTCTAGCACCAGTGACCTGACAACAACGATCCTGGAAATTCTGGATCAAGCCGCAAATCAACCATTTGCATGGATTGGGCAGGCTTATTCAGGGCAAATTGGTCAACCAATTCAATTTGACGCTTCCGGCTCTTATGATCCCTCAGGCTTGCCTCTCACCCTATATGAATGGGATTTTGATGGAGATGGTCTATTTGATCTTGCCACGACAGAAACGGCCGTAACGCATGCATATGATGCCGCGTTTAACGGTTTTGTTGTGTTACGTGTAACAGGTCCGGGTGGTACTGCGCTAGCAAGTGCACGAACAGTTGTGAATGCCGACGGGTATGCTTCACAAGGGGATGAAGCGCCTTGTGAGCTTGATGAAAATGGATATTCGATTATTTTTGATGAAGAGACAGGCCGGTTCCTTTCTTGTACACCTGACAACCTTCCTGAAGTTGACCAAGAAGGTGTGAGCGAAATTGTAGGAGATCCTTTAGACAATGCCTTAGCAGATTTGGAAGATGCAATTGAAGGGCTTGCACCTCCCGCATTTAGAAACAAATATGAGGTTATTGTAAACGCGATAGAAAACGATAATGTAGCGGCGGCCTGTGGCAGCTTGCAGGGTATGACCGGACTTGCGCAAGCTCAGGCGGGAAAGAAAATCACAGAAGAAGAAGCTGCTGCTGTGATCGCCGCCGTAGAAGTCTTAGAAAATATTTTGGAGTGTTCTGAATAACCGTATCATAATGTGAGTATCTTCTATTTTTTGTGCCAAATTATCGGACAAGAATCTAGTTGATGCCCAGCGTTTACTAACACTTTACATGAATAAAAAGGGTGGGCGCTTGCCCTCCCTTTTTATTCTTCTGCCGCAATTCAGAAAACAGCTTGCGCTTCGTCCGTATGGCTCGGATGCCTTATTTGTGAATTTGGGTAAAGGATCTCCAAAGTTAGGGGAGCAATTGTCACTTGTTTCATTTAACCGTGTGCGCTGGAAAATATGCAAGGATGCTAAAACCGATGTGATTACATACCAAGAATTACGGCGCAGATTAGCTACCATAATTGCTCGCTCGGCGGGTGTTGATGTGGCTGCGCAAGCGTTGAACCACTCACCCACACACAGGGGACAGGGTTATACGGTTGTTTTACTACAATCCTGATTTGGAAGCGGTTGATAGGGCGACTGGTGAGGCGTGGCGAAACCTGAAAGGTTGAGCGGGAACGGCCGTGCCGTTTTTGTGGGCTTTTGACTTCCCATTCTTCGGCGTTGTCGTGGACGATGACGCTGCCCGGTTCGGGAGCAGTTTTTTATTGTTCCTGTTTGACAGCAACTTTATTGGGCGGGACTTTGATGAACCAGAGGAAGGCGCGGGCGGCCCAATGGAGGCGGGTGGCTTTTGCTTTGAACAAACGGATATTGCTGTTATCATGTGATGAGTATTGCCGTTGCCTTTTTCGCAGCATCTTCAAGCATCAACCTACCCTGCATCACCCAACAAAACCCTTAGCTGTCATTGGCAGACATGTTACTGGATGATTTTTTACCAGGACTGATGAAGTTGTATAGTAAATCAACCAATAAATGCACCGTTCGATTTTAAAAGTTGTTAGACGGCGTCGTATTGGCGACCAGTCTTCCATTTGAGTGATCCAACTGTGTCGAAAAGGATCCGGTTGGGCAAAGTGAGGGTAACGATGGCAGAAAGTGTTTATAAAGTAGTTGAACTGGTTGGTACCAGTACGGAGTCATGGGAGAAAGCCGCCACTGTGGCTATTGAAAGGGCAGCACAATCTTTGCGCGACCTGCGGGTTGCTGAAATCGTTGAACTAGACATGACTCTAGAAAATGGCAAGGTTGCTGCTTATCGAGCAAAGGTGAAAGTCTCTTTTAAGTTTGAAGGTAGCGGCTAATTTATTTCCTTTCCGTGCAATATCTTGAAACGGCCGTTGGCATTATGCTGACGGCCGTTTTTGATTTACCATGCTGTAAATGGGGACGTTTTGGGGCAGATGAATCTGCGGCAACGGTTGCAAAGACCACCTGCGCGGTCTGGGAGATGGAAGGAAACGGCCGTTTTGTTTTGTATTAAATGTAAGTAGTTGGCAGGTTTTGAGGGGGAGTGAAGTTGAGTGGCACGGCGAGGACGCCGGCCACAGCACGGGGAAGACCTGGACGTAGCAGGTGAAGTGTCCGTACGAGACTTGAACTCATATTTTCTGATTACCCTAATCTTAGTTGTGATTCTTTTGTAACTATTTCTCCGTCTGGATTTTCCCAACTCCAATTTGCTATAAATAGATTGTCATCAACGACAGCAGTTATAAACAGAAAATCCATTTCTATTCCCGCTTCTAGAATGTCAATTTTCTCTTTAAGATACAGGTTCTCTCCATCTTCTTTTTCTTCATAGCCCCTGATTGATACTGTTATATTTTTTGCTACGGAGTTGCCTGTGTTTTTTATATTGACCTTGGTATTTCTGGCATTACTTGGGGCTCTATTTTGAGAATATTTTACATATCTCTCAATTTTAAAAGAAACAACGATATTACCCTTGTGAAGAAGTTTTAGAAGTTGTAGTTCTGCAATTTCTTCTTGAAGCTCTTTGTATTTTTTATCCTTCTCTCTATCCCATAAAGTTAAGTAAAAAACAGCAATAGTTAGACCAACACTTACAGCACTAAGGACAAGAGTTAATACATTGTTCCAAGTCTCGAAATTTATAGTATTTTCCCCTGAAATTAGGTAGCTACTGATACAAGAAAATGAAT
>JBNKHS010000338.1:0-4913 GCA_050290485.1 Promineifilaceae bacterium (SeqCode)
TGGTCGCAAATAGTTAAGCATAGGCATTTCATTTAGAAATTCAACTGAATAGGTGTGAATCTAATTTAGCGTTTAGCTGCATCAATTTAATGAAATCCATTTTCAAATGTCCTAGAATGAGCATGGTTCTGGCTATAGAGAGTGAACATCGTGCAAATCCAGAGAGGTATAAACAACACATAAGGAGAACAAAATGCGTTATAAGTTGTTAGGAAAAAGTGGTTTACGTGTTTCGGAATTGGCGTTAGGCACGATGACATTTGGTGAAGGTTGGGGTTGGGGAGCATCAAAAGAAGTAAGTCAGCAAATTTTTGATGCTTTTGCGGAAGCTGGTGGAAATTTTGTAGACACAGCTAATCGGTACACTGAAGGAACGGCCGAAAAATACGTAGGCGAGTTCATTGCTGCTGATCGTGATCATTTTGTGTTGGCGACCAAATACACTTTATTTGATCGTTATGGAGATCCCAATTTTAGCGGGAATCAGCGCAAAAACATGATGCGTTCCATTGAAGCTAGTTTACAGCGGTTAAATACAGAGTATATTGATCTTTTTTATGTCCACGCCTGGGATTTTATGACGCCTGTTGAGGAGATATTGCGCGGCTTGGATGATTTGGTGCAAGCGGGCAAAGTGTTATACGTGGGTATTTCTGATGCGCCTGCCTGGGTCGTGTCCCAAGCCAATGCGATTGCAGACCTGCGTGGCTGGTCACGATTTGTAGGCATGCAAAGCCGTTATAGCTTGGTTGATCGGGCTGCAGAACGCGACTTGTTACCGATGGCACGAGCCTTGGATATTGGTGTTACCGCTTGGAGTGTGTTGGGGTCTGGTGTATTGACGGGGAAATATAACAAGGAAGGCGGCGACAAAAACGGCCGCGCCGCACAATGGGGATTGAGTGAACAGGAGTTAGGAATAGCTGCTGAAGTTGTCAACATTAGTGACGCTATTGGCTGTTCACCTTCGCAGGTGGCCATGAGTTGGGTGCGGCAGCAAGCTGGTGTAATTATTCCCTTGATTGGTGCACGCAAATTGTCACAGATTGAAGATAATTTGGGTTGTTTGCAAGTTGAGTTGAATACAGAGCAATTACAACATTTGGACGAAGTGAGCCAAATTGAATTAGGCTTTCCCCATGACTTTTTAGCATCAAGTGAGACTCAAAATATTGTCTATGGAGGTACGTTCGATTCGGTTGATTTACACCGATAATAAAACTGTAAATGACCCAGAAATTTGGTTAAAAAACTTCTGAGTCATTTTGATTAAGGGGTGACGTGAACGTCACCGCTTTCGGGTGCGAGATGGAAGGTGTGCGTGTGGTTTTGGAATACGGCCGTAACTGTTTGTGGCTCTTGGCTAATGTTTAGCGCCACCAAAATTTGCTCAGAATCATCATAACGTGCAAAAAGATATACTCCTTTTTCCTCATCGATATTGAGCATTTGCCGTTTTCCTTGCCACAAAACGGGATGCTCTAAACGAAAATGAATCAGCCAGCGGAAATATTCGCGTAGCTCTTCATCTTGATCCTCACCCCAAAGCATGGGCTGCCGACATTCCTCCATTCCTTGACTATGCATTTTATGCATATCGTGCTCTTGATGTACCCCTACTTCTGTGCCATTGTAGACAAATGGTTGCCCACTCAGTGTAAATTGACATAATGCAGCCAGCTTCAATTTACAATTGCTTTCTTTAGCCAAAAAGTAAAACCGATTCATATCATGGTTATCTAGAAAGGTGGGGCGGCTAAAATAGTCCGGATAGAAGCGATCTTGCTGCGTCAGAAAATGGTCAAATGCACTCAGGCTCATACGATTCAAGGCAAACACATCACGAATGGCTTGCACTAACGGAAAGTCCATGCAGCCATCCATACGTCCTTCATAGCTGAGAATGGTGCGCGGTGTTTCAACCACTTCACCAAAAATCCACACATCAGGGTTAATTGCTTTCATGCGCGCACGCAGTTCCGTCCAAAAATCATGTGATGGGCCAAGTGCATAATCGAGACGAAGCCCATCAAAACCTATTTCCCCAACCCAGTAGGTTGCACTGCGCATTAAATAATCACGCACTCCGGGATGGTCCACATTAACTTGGGGTAAATCCATTACACCAAAGAAGGTTTCGTAATCATCGGGGTAATCGAGCCAATGATACCAATTGGTGTATTCACTTGTGGGATCTTGGATTGCCTCTTGAAAGCTTTCATGTTCGCTGCTCCAATGGTTGGCCACAAAGTCTAAAATCAATTTGATTCCTTTGTCATGGGCCTTAGCAACCAATTCGCGAATATCCTCAATCGTGCCCAGACGTGGATTGACACCAAAGTAGTCGGTGGCATGGTAGCCATGATGGCTGTTGTCATCTGGAAAAAAGGGGTTGAGCCAAATGGCGTTGAAGCCCATGTCGGCAACGTAATCTAGTTTGTCGATGATGCCGCGCAAGGTGCCGCCGTAGATGTCGCTTAGGCTGTTGGTTTGGTTCCAAGTACGGCCGTTTCCCGGATAAAAACGGTCAGGGAAGATCTGGTAAACGACAGCACTATTAGTCCATTCTGGTTGTTCGGGATTGCCAACAAGGTAAGAAAAGATGGCGTCATCGTCTGCCCAAATGGGAGGGGAACCATCGCTAGGGTACGCTTTGATGCGATAGCGTACGAGTGTACCTTCTGGTCGAGCGGGAATTTCCCCTTGCCATGTTTCTATATAGGCCCAGTTGAGCAAATCCCATTTCGTATCGATGAGTTTAAGTTCATAAACGGCCGTTTCTGGTTCCTCAATACTGCAAACAATACGGTCAATCGCTTTGTCTAGCTCCACCGTGACCGATAAGGTTGGCACTTCCCCAGCCCGGGGTGCACGAGGGGTCATATTATTACGATGTTTAACACCATGTCGCCAATCCTTCATATAAGCGACACGCTGTTTTGTAGTTGATAATGATCCAAAAACAAACTCTTTCATAGTGACTCCTGTGTAAATAAATTAACGCAAAGGCGCAGAGCCGCAGAGGGGAAAAGTTGGAAAACTATCACCATCTGTGAAATCTATGCCATCTTTGATAAAAGTATTTTCATTCATTTGCTAGTGCGCCGCTGGCACGTCTCCAAGATTTTCATTTGTGATAACTAATGATAGGTGTATCATCATCTACCAAAGATAAAGTAAGCTTAGTGCCTTTTGGCCTGAGGCGTTAGAAAAAAAGCGTACTAAATGCGTACGCCTTTTTTGACTTAATTAATTGACAAATTGTTGCTTACTTGGAAAGCTCAGTTAGATGACCCGTTTAGATTGATACTCAGTCGTCAGCTCAAACATATTTGCTTCTTCCCCATCAGAAAATTCAATTTCAGCAACTTTACCGCCAGACTCGCGAATGAACGCTTGTAGTAAATCTTTACGTTCTACCTTTGTAATTTGCAGCAGCAATGCTGAACTGCTATTGGGCATTTGCTCCGCAATTTCTTTGATACGCTGATTACTAATGCCGAGATCAACTTTTTTTGATGCCCAGGCACCTGCAGCTGCACCGACAAGCACAGCGCCAACAGGACCACCCAAGGCTGCACCAAGCATGAACCCTAAAGCACCCCCGGTTGCCGCACCACGACTTTTCGAGAAAATCTTGTCTTCATGAGTATCGATTGTGCCATCGTCATCTTTGGTGATGATGGCTGAATCTTTTAGATTAACAAGATGCTCTTTTTCTAACTTATGCATTGTTTCCAGCACCTTGTGTGCTTGCTCTTTTTCATCGAATGTTAAAATGACAACTGTGCTTCCCATCATTTTCCTCCACGGTAAAATTATTCACTCTCGCTTGAACTAAAATGGATAACTGTACTGCTGTACGGTGGCAGGACAGGCAAGGGTTGAAAACTGTCAAAACCACCTGTTTGTGCATTGATTTGCGGAGATGTTAGTGTTTGCGTGTCATCCCCTAAAAGTAAGTCAAAGTTGCTAAAATCAGAGGTAAAAGGCCCTTGTGCTAAATTGAGTTGATATTCTTCAATTGGGTTGCGCCAAAGATTGACCAAAACCAAAATGGCGTTTGCTTCATCGAACCGTAGAAAGGCATACACTGATTTATGATCTGTTTCCACCATTGTCCAGCCACCGGTTTGTAACACAGAGTAGGCATTACGGAGCGCAATCAAGTTTCGATAATGATTCAATAACGACGCTGGATCTTCATTTTGTCCAGCGACGTGCCTTTCAGTGACATCTTCAAAGTAAGGATGCCACGGTTCTGCTTCAGAGAATCCACCATCTGCGTTCCACTGCATGGGGCGTCGGATGTTTTCATCCGGTTTCTCACCTTGCATTCCAATTTCTTCGCCATAATAGATGAAGGGAACGCCTGGCGACATCAATTGTAATGTTGCTGCTACCTTTGCTTGCTCATCGTTGAGCAAAACGGAACGGGTGCGGTTTTGGTCGTGGTTGGCTAAGAAGGTGGCATATTGCCCTGCTGGGAAGGCTTCGATTACGGCCGTTTGTGCGCGTTCAACATTGACTTTGCGCTCGCTAACTGTACTGTCCAAAATACCAGTCGCCAGCGAAAACTCAAAGGCCAAATCAACTTCATCACCAATGTAGGGCACAACGTCGTCTGTCGTACTCCACACTTCGCCAACGGTTAACGCCTCTGGATTGCTGCTTTTGACCACGGGATAAAATTGTTGCGCAAGCCAGTCGTGTGTGGCGGGTGTGTTTTCAATAATACGGCCGTCTTCAATCAGATGTTTTATTGCATCAAGCCGAAACCCATCTGCGCCCATCTCTTCAAGCCAAAAGCGAATGACGTCTTGCAAGGCGGCGGTCGCCTCTTCATTTTCTACATTGATGTCCGGCATACCATCCCAGAAATAGCCGTAGTAAGAGCCATTCGACGTTTGATG
>JBNKHS010000339.1:0-4910 GCA_050290485.1 Promineifilaceae bacterium (SeqCode)
GATCGCACCATGGAAGATGTTCTGCAGCCCCCTTCGCCAGCCCATTTACGGGGCTACTTTTTTGCTCAATTCCCCAAGCTGGCAGATGTGGAAAAGAAACGGCGCGTAGCGGATACGGCCGTTCGTAAAGCGTTGCAAAACGCAGGCTTTGCCCAGATCTTTAGCCGTACCTTTTGGGAAGTACGCCGAACCTATACCCAGCGCGACGAGTTTGTAGAAGATGTGCGGGGTAGATACGGCCGTTCTCTCCTCCACGAACTCAACGACCAGGAAATCGAACAACTTGCGCAGCAGTTAAAAGAAACAATACCGCCAGATGTTGCCCTAACGGAAACAGATCGCTGGACCATCTGGATTGCACGAAAACCGTAAATGTAAAGGAAATCATCATGACAACAAAAAACTTTGTTCTTGTTGCTGGCAATATTGGCGCTGGCAAAACATCGTTGACAGACCGCATTGGCGAACGCCTTGGCTGGGAGACTGGGTATGAATCTGTGAGTGACAACCCTTATTTGGCCGATTTTTATGGTGATATGGCCAAGTGGGCGTTCCATTTGCAACATTTCTTTTTAGGTCATCGTGCTGAGCAACATCTTGCTCTGTACAATTCGTCCGCTACATCTATCTCTGACCGCAGCATTTATGAAGATGCCCACATTTTTGCACGGGCGTTGCATCACATGAACATGATGCCCGAGCGAGATTATCTCACTTATCGTCGTAGTTACGATCTCATCGTGCGTCATCTGCCCAAACCAGATTTGCTGCTCTATCTTAAATGCCCTGTGCCTGTGTTGATGGATCGCATTCACCAGCGTGGGCGTGAAATGGAAAGCGGTATCACCGCCGATTATTTAAGCTTACTCGACTCGTTTTATAATGATTGGTTGGCGAGCTTTGATCTCTGTCCAGTCCTTGTCATCCCCAGTGAGAACTTAGATTTTGTCAACAAACCACAGCATTTAGAGATAGTTGTCGAAAAAATTCAAGAAAAGTTGGCCGGAAAGGAAGATGTCGTTTTTCCTGATTGATGTTTAAGTCCAAAATTTGGCTTAGATTACTTTAGGGGGGTACAAAATAGCTCTAAACTTTATTCCAACTTGTTTTATAGTTGTATTGGTTTTATTCGTTGACGTACCACACGAAGAGGCTTGAAAGGCTTACTGACTCAAGTTGCTTCAATTGGAATAAGGTTCTATGCGGTTAAACAAATCCATATTTTTGCTTGTTCTTTTACCTGCTTTGTTGCTAAGCGTCAGTTTAGCCTCAGTTTTTGCGCAAGAACCACCGCCGCCCCCGCTCCCACGAGAAGATAACTCGGAAGACACTATTCAAGAACGGCCGTTTCTGCCCACAACCCACTTTCAACACATTACCAATCGCGACGGCTTGCCTGTTAATGCTGTCGAAACCATATTTCAAGATAGGCATGGATTTATATGGATAGGCACAATTGACGGTCTCAGCCGCTTTGATGGGTATCATTTTACCACCTATCGGCATAATCAAAATGACCCCACTTCCTTGAGCCATAATCATGTCAATACGATCATAGAAGATACAGAGGGTATGTTGTGGATTGGTACTGAAAATGGAGGCGTCAATCGTTTTAATCCCCAAACAGAAACGTTTACGCGGTATCGAGCGAACCCAAATGATCCCACGAGTCTGGCTCATAACACTGTGTTTTCTTCTTTTGTGGATAGTCAGGGGATTTTGTGGTTTGGCTCTTTGCCACAGGGTGGGCTTAATCGATTTGATCCAGCGACGGGTGAATTTGCAAATTATATGCGTTTAAACAGCGATATCCCGCATGGTGCTGTATGGGATATTGCAGAAGCTGAGGGACTTATCTGGTTTATCACGGATAATCGCTTGGTCAATTTTGATCCTGCTACGGAAACATTCACGGCGTTCCCTCCTGTTGAAAATGAAAGACGTTTAGGGGCATTGCTGCAAGATGAAAACGGCCGTTTTTGGTTTGGCGGAGGTACAGGGCTGTACTCATTTGATCCCCAAACGGAAGAGATGACTCAAGAACTGCCCAACAATGTGGAGACATTACTGTTTGACGAAAACGGCCGTCTGTGGATAGGCACAGCTTCAGACGGTATCATTATTTTTGACCCCCACACAGGTAGAATAGTTGACCAGTATCGCCAAGATATAACCAACTCCCTCACCTTGAACAGTGACGAGATTTCCACATTGTTTGCTGACGTGTCTGGTCTGATTTGGATAGGCACTGATGATCGTGGCATTAATCTATATAATCCAAATGGAGCCCAATTTGCTCATTACCAACACCAACCCAATAATCCTAATAGTTTGGCCGATAATCATCTGCTGGGTTTAGCTGGGGATAATCAGGGGAAATTATGGGTAATCAACGATAGAGTTCTTAACCAAATCAACTTTCCGACTCAAGAAGTGACCCAAATGAGGGTTGATCAGCTGTTTCCAGAAAGTCGAAACAACTTCAATTCTATTTTATATGACAGCCAAGGAATCGTTTGGCTAGGATTATCTGATGGTTTATTGGGGCGATTTGATCCCAGCACGGGGCAGGCAGAACTGGTTTCTTTGCGTAGTGAAGCAAAAGGCAATCCCGACGGCGGCCCACGCCCTCCGCAACCCATAACTGACTTATATGAGGACGATCAGGGGAATTTGTGGATTGCTGCTAAACGGGACGCTTTGTATCGTTACCAAAAGGCAGATGGGCACATTGAAATTTTTGAACGCCCCTCGCTGAATTTGGAAGAAAATAATAGTAATTGGCAGAACATTATCGTTAATCCTCAAATTAGTGCCGTGACCGGCGATAATGAGGGCAATATTTGGGTGGGCTATGAGTTTAACGCCATGAGTCACCTCGATACAAAGAGCGGCGAGTTTACCCATTATCAATCGCGTCCAGGTGATTCAACGAGTTTTTTTGGTGGACATGTGGAGGATATGCTTGTGGACCAAAACGGCCGTGTTTGGCTGGCCACACGCGAAGGGTTGACCCGCTTCGATCCTCGTACAGAAAGCTTCGCCCAATTTACAGATGCCGATGGATTTCCCAGCTCATATTTGACCGCTATACAAGCAGCAAAAGATGGCACACTCTGGATAAGCAGCCAACAAGGCATTGTCCAATTCAACCCTGACACTGAAACCATTCTCGCTAATTATGATGTTGACGATGGATTGCAAGGAGACGAATTTACAGCAGGTTCTTGGCAAAGCAAAGATGGTGCTCTTTATTTTGCGGGCACCAATGGGTTTACTGCCTTTCATCCTGGTCAGCTTAATAGAAACACATTTCAATCTCCTGTATACCTCACAGAATTACGTCTAGAGAACCAACCTCAACCTGTTGGCTCAGAAATGCTTCCCCTGCCGATTTGGCAAACAGAAAAACTAACCTTTGCCTACGACCAAGATATTTTTACATTTGATTTTGCGGCTTTGAACTATGGTATGGCTGACAAAACAGCATATCGCTATCACCTAGAAGGGTTTGAAGCAGATTGGAACGAAGTGCCAAGCAACCGTCGTTTGGCCACCTATACCAATTTGCCTGCTGGTGAGTATATTTTTCGAGTACAGGCAACAGACGCCAATGGAGAATGGAGCGAGCAAGAAGCCACGATTGAACTCGTCGTGACACCCCCATTTTGGGAGACGTGGTGGTTTCGTTTATTGATGGTCGTGTTGATCATTTTAGCAATCGTTTTATTTGTGCAGCAGCGCTTAGCAGGAGCAAGACGGCGCAATTTAGAGTTGGAAACCCAAGTTGCGGTGCGCACACAAGAGCTGGCACTTGCTAAGGAACGGGCTGAGGTTGCCAGCCATGCCAAGAGTGAATTTCTGGCCAATATGAGCCATGAACTGCGTACGCCGCTCAATGGCATTTTGGGATATGCCCAGATATTACGGCGTGATGCGTCGATTACGAAATTGCAACAAGATGGATTGAGCACCATTTATAACAGCGGTCGTCACTTGTTGACATTGATTAATGATGTACTCGATTTGGCTAAAATTGAGGCCCGCCGTTTGGAAATCCATCCGGCAGAGCTCAATTTGCCTGCATTTTTGCAGGAGATTGTTAATTTGATGCAAATGGCCGCCTATCAAAAAGATATTCGCTTGTTGTTTGAACCCGATTCCAATTTGCCGATGGTGATTATGGCTGATGAAAAACGCCTGCGTCAGGTATTGCTCAATTTGTTGGGCAATGCTATCAAGTTTACAGAGACGGGAACAGTCTCGTTTCGCGTGAGTGTTGAGCAGGCAGCAGTGGCTTTATGTTTTGAAGTTACGGATACGGGTATCGGCATGTCACAAGAGCAAATAGCGCAAATCTTTGAGCCATTTGAACAAGTGGGGGATGTCGACTATAACGCAGCAGGGACGGGTTTGGGGCTAGCGATTAGTCAACGTTTGGTGCAGTTGATGGGTGGCGAGATTGCTGTCGAAAGTACCTTAGGTGAAGGGAGTCGTTTTTGGTTTGCGGTTGATTTTGAAGTTTTGACGGATACGGCCGTATCTCCTTACACCCTTTCCCAAAACATCACGGGCTATGCCGGGGAGCGTCGTCACATCATGGTTGTTGATGATCGTCCCGAAAACCGAATGGTTCTATTAAATTTGCTGGAACCGCTCGGCTTTCAGGTCACGTTAGCGGAAAATGGCAAGCAAGCCGTTGATGCGATTACGCAAATTAAACCAGATATGGTGCTGATGGATTTGGTCATGCCGGTGATGATGGGCTTTGAGGCCGTGGCCACAATTCGGGAAATGCCGGATTTTACGGCCGTTCCCATCATTGCCGTATCCGCCAGCGTGCTGGAAGACGACCAAGAGTCCAGCCGGCGCGTGGGCTGCGATGCTTTCCTGACCAAGCCGGTGGAAGC
>JBNKHS010000340.1:0-4909 GCA_050290485.1 Promineifilaceae bacterium (SeqCode)
CACCAACATTTCTACCCTCATTTAGTGTAGTTGGCACATAGTAACCATCTCTTCTGTTATTAATACTTCCTCCCAGTGTCACTCTAAATTTCAAATCTTCAAAAATCGCATACTCTCCATAAATCGTAGATTGAAGTCTGTCATTCAAATCATCGTTTGTCCTTTGAGTAGCAATGGCAACTGGATTGTCACTATTGAGCATAACGGCCACGGCATCATACCCATTGAAGTCAACGGTTGCATCATGTACATCGATACAATCTTGGATAAGACCATCTACATCGTAACCGTTATCTCCTACCCCAAAATCATAATAAGCACGAGTTTGGGGCAATGTTTTCCAATTGTAGGCATCGGCGGTGATTGCTGTGATGTTGTTGTAGGAGACTTCTTTCCAATATTTATCTAAATCTTCGCCGCTGGCGCGATTGAACATATTTTTAAAATAGTCGGGGGTTGCTCCGGCGGGCGTACTGCCAACATCTGAAAATTTGCACATGAGGATGGCCCAATTTTGAGGACCGTTTACTTCAGTGGAAAAGCCCAAAGGCAAAACGTCGTTGTCCTGACTTTGTAGGTTAGTTGGAAAAGGATCTGCGGGTTCGGGTGTAGATACGGCCGTATTCTGTGCCTGCGTAATATCATAGGCCATACCGATTGTGAGCAAACTGAGCAAAATTACCAAACCAGTTACGTATAAATATCGATCACACAAAGCTGACCACACAACCCAAATGGTTTTACGAAAATACATTGTTTTCTCCTTACTCTGACTAAATAATACGCTACTTCATAGATACTGATACTATGGTTGAATCAACGATGGTAAGTATAGCATCATTGAGTTTCCTGACCCTTTCCACTCAATACGAAAAAAGGGGAATCTCATCAGGTCTGTTTGTGTATGAGCCGTGATTACGGCCGTTTTGTGTTCGTTTCTAATTATCAAATTTGATACAATTCGGCACGATATTTTTGGGGAACGGAGCTTAGTCGCAAATAGTTATCCAAAATTTCAAATTCTAAAACAAAATATCTTAGGAGTGTAATATCAATGAAGCTATTTCATCGTGCAGCCATTATTGTTGCTATTTGTGCCCTTTTAGTTGTTGTGTTAGGAACAATTAATACACCTTCTAGTAGAATTTATCTGGAAAATCAGGTTGTTTATGCAGGAGATGGCCCCGTGTTAAATCAGCATGTTTATCTTCCGATTGTTATAAAACCAAAAGCACCAGAATATAAAATTCTTTTTGCCTCAAATCGTACGGATAATGCGAATTATGATATTTTTATCATGAATACAAACGGAGAAGACCTGATTAATTTAACAAATACACCTGATATTAATGAGTCTGATCCAGTTTGGTCGCCAGACGGCACAAAAATTGCATATGCTGTTGGGGAAGAAGGGTCACAAGAAATTTATGTGATGAACAATGATGGATCAAACAAAATTAATGTGAGCAATAATGCTGAGAGTGATGATCGCTACCCAGTTTGGGCACCGGATTCTAACAAGTTGGGGTTTATGTCTGATCAAGATGATCCGAATCGTATTTATGATGTGATGATTGTAAATGTGGATGGCAGTGGATTAACAAACTTAACAAACAGTGCTGACCGAGATGAATGGTCAATGGATTGGTCGCCCGATGGAACCCAAATTGTATATATCGCTGATAAAGATACGAGTGTTTTTGCATTTAAAAGCGTGATCATGACGATGAATGCTGATGGCAGTAATAAACAACTCGTTGATACAGGGAGAGAAGCCAATATACGTGCAGTTTGGGGACCTAGTGGGAATAAGATTACCTTTGGTATATCAAATGAATGTTTAGGGATGATTAACAGCGATGGGTCAAACTTTGATTCTTGTTTTACAAATACACCTGATCTTGGTGCATTTGGTCATTTTAAATGGAATTCAGACGGGACTAAGTTGTTCTTTTCTGCAAGTAGTGGTCTATTTTATATGTATGATCACGGTTTGCAACAAAGCGTACAACTTGATCCTGTAGAAATTGGCTATTTTGACCTTTTTGACTGGTCAGCCGATGATACTAAACTTGTTGGAACCCATGGTGGAGAATTTGGGGGGGATTATATTTTTGTGATTAACCCAGATGGAACAGGATATGCTCAGTTAACTCACGAGGGAGAATTTGTTAATTATTATGATAGATCTCCAAGTTGGTCTCCCGTGAAAATCCGTTAATGGTATAGCTTTAAAAAAGTAATTTAACGGCCGTATCTGCGCAGATACGGCCGTTTTTTGTTCTCCCTCTTGACAATCCGACAAGAAAATTAGACAATCGCCTAATCTTCCCGTTAAATCAATCTTGTTTTATTGTTGCTCCTAAAAGGAGGCCTTGTGGAAAAAGAGACCCAATCTTTTAAGCAATCATTTGCTGTTTTACGTTGGTATGTTAAACCAGAATGGAAGCGTGTTTTGTTGCTGCTCCTGTTGTTATTTACAGCCATTGGCTTGCAGTTGCTGCAGCCACGCATTCTGGCTGATTTTATTGATTTAGCGACGGGCGAAATAGAGACTACCGCGATTGGTGGGCTGACGAGTTTGACGGGAACGGCCGTACTTTTCATCGTCATTGCTGTTGTTTACCAACTGTTTGCTGCTGCCGCTGCTTATATCACGCAAGATGTGCGTTGGCGTACAACCAATGAACTGCGCAGCGATTTGGCCTGGCATGTCATGAATTTAGACATGGGTTTCCACAATGCTCGCACAGCTGGCGAAATTATTTCTCGTGTCGATGAAGATGTGAACACATTATCCAACTTCTTTTCCCAATTCATCATACAAGTATTTGGCAATGGACTGCTCATTTTAGGCGTTATCTTTGTGTTAGGGCGACAAAATTGGATGATTGGCGTTGGCTTTGTGGCTTTTGTCTTGATTACAGGTGTTTTGCTTAATTATTTGATCAAACTCGCTATACCTGCGTTTGAAGAATTTATGGCCATGGCGGCGGAATTATTTGGCTTTATTGAAGAGCGATTGGCAGGAACAGAAGACATTCGCGCCAATGGGGGTGTCGATTACACCATGCTGCGCTTGCACCAAACGTTACGCAAACAATATGTTGTTGAACAAAAAGGATTTGCTTTAGGGATGCTAACCTTTTCGACGACGCTTGGTTTGTTTCGCGTGGGCACAGCATTGGGGCTTGGCTTAGGAGGATGGCTTTATTTGCAGGAGAGCATCACCATCGGTACGGTCTTTTTGATCATCACCTATAGTGCGATGTTGCAAGAGCCATTGCGCCGTTTGACGCAGCAGCTACAAGATTTACAACGGGCTGTGGCTGGCGTGAGCCGCATCCAGCAAATGTTTTTTACGGCATCAACCATTAAGCACAATCAGGGTTCGGCATTACAACTTCCTGATGACGCATTGTCCTTAACTTTTGAGGATGTCAATTTTGCTTACACAGCAGATAAGCCAATTTTGCAGGAGATAAACTTTGCCTTGAAACCAGGTGAGGTGTTGGGATTATTGGGACGAACTGGCTCTGGTAAAACAACAACAACCCGTTTGATTTTTCGTTTGTATGAACCCCAATCAGGGATTGTCCGTTTAGGCGGCCGCCCAATAGGTTCAGTCTCATTAGCCCATCTGCGACGTAAAGTGGGGATGGTTACGCAAGAGGTGCAGCTGTTCAATGCATCCATTCGCGACAACCTGACCTTTTTCAATCCTGACATTTCTGACGCGCAGATTATGGCCGCACTGGATGATTTGGAATTACAAACGTGGTTTGATTCTTTGCCCAATGGACTCGACACGGTTTTAGAAACAGGTGGTCGTGGGTTGTCTGCTGGTGAAGCGCAATTACTTGCTTTTACGCGTGTTTTCCTCGAAGATCCGGGATTGATTATTATGGATGAAGCGTCTTCCCGTTTGGATCCAGCGACGGAATTTTTAATTGAACGGGCAATTGATAAATTGCTTGCTAACCGAACGGCGATTGTTGTGGCGCATCGGTTGAAAACAGTACAGCGGGCAGACTCAATTATGATTTTGGAAAACGGCCGTATTAAAGAGTATGGCGACCGTGTGGAATTAGTAAACGATTCCAACTCAGAGTTTGCAAAACTGCTGCAGACTGGTTTAGAGGAAGTGTTGGTTTAGGGGCTGGAGGTTGGGCATCAGGGATTAGGCCTACCAATCCCTAAATCCTAAACCCCAGCACGAATTTCCAAAGGAAACAATTATGACACATGATGGCGAAGGTGGTAGACGATTAGGTGCAGCAGATTATGAAGCCCCACCGATTAGCACATGGCGGGCAACATGGTTATTGATTCGGTTTAATCCTGTGTTGTTTACGCTCGATACGTTGGCTTATATCTTTGCGGGTTTATTTCCAATTTTCTTGGCCTATTTAACATCCGAAGCATTTAACATTTTGTCAGGTGAAAGTACGTTTCAGATTGATTTTTTGTCGATGATTGCCATTTTGCTTGGGGTGTCGATTGTGGGAACGGCCGTAGAGTATGGCGCTCACATTTTAGATTTTTACTACTCTTTTAGTTTGACGGTGTTGATGCGCAAAAACATGATGCGTCGTGTCTTGCAATTGCCAGGCGCGGCAGCGACGATCACCGCGCCAGGAGAAATGGTCAGCCGTTTTGCTGGGGATGCGCGTAATGTACGCCAGTTAGCAATTCAAATGTTACAAGCGACGATGCATGTAGTGACGATTGCTGTCGGGTTGTGGATCATGTTTGGGTTGTCGCGTATTGCCACTTTGTTGGTGTTGTTGCCATTAGTTTTTTCGATCGTTTTGGTCAATGTGGTGCGTAAGCGAATTGCCCAATATCGTTCAGCCGCACGTGGGGCTGAAGGAAATGTGACAGGGTTTGTCGGTGAGATGTTTGGGTC
>JBNKHS010000341.1:0-4890 GCA_050290485.1 Promineifilaceae bacterium (SeqCode)
GCTCCCACTCGCCACCCCCTTTAGCCCCCACACGGCGAAGCGGATATTGCAACCGCTCTGGGTGATAGACGTGATCGAGGTACGGCCGTACCTTGGCACACAACCACCCATCCGCAATCGGATGTGTGGCATCCGCATAAAAGGCCACCACCCGACCATCTTCCACTTCCGAAACAAACCCGCATGTATCCGGACAATCATGTGGGCAAGCACCATAAATCTTCTCACGTGTCATCTCCGCCTCCTCAGCGACCATCTAAGAATTTTGATAATCAAGAAATTCCTTTGCTAACTTTTTAGCCCGATCATCTACGTTTGGTTTATCAACAACTTGTTTCAATAAACCAACCAACTCTTGATTTTCTATCGCTATAATCTTAGCATTCAACAGACGGTTAATCATTGTAAGATTAAACTCCCCCGGTTGTCTTTTTATAGATTCAACCAATAATCTCTCGTAATTTGGACATGACTCTATTAAATGGAGAATTGACCAGCAAATGCCATATCCATCCTGCCAAGGAAATCTTTCAAAAATGCCCAAAAGGGCAAGTAATATTTCTTCATCAACATTTTCTGTTGAAAGATTGTTGAGTACACCTTCAAGTTGAAAAAGCTGTGCTTCTTGTTCCAACGAAGTAATTCGGTTCAATTTTTGAGATTTATCGTTCATCAAGTAAATATTATCGCAAAGGCGGGATAACGCGAAATCACCTTTTCTTGCATAACAACCCTTCAGCACGTTATCCTGCCCAGTTCGCTTGCCATTTTCGGGCGAGTTATCTAGCAATAGCTAGATTTACGGGAGAAATCCTCTTTTGCACCGCAACCTTGTCCTCCGTTGCCTTCCGCCCCTACCTATTTCATTTGCGTAATCAATTCTTGCAAAACTAATTTATTTCACTCGTGTGGCCCAAAACAAAGAACTATCACCCAAATGGAGCTTGATCTTACCTTCAATCCTGTCATGATTAACAAGTTTTAGCCACCCACTTCCAGAAACAGAATCCATTTCATCAAACCCATCCCAAGTAAAACAAAATCTTTCTTCGTCTTTTATCTTTTCAACTTCACCATCTAAATGAGCTGAAACCAACCCAAACTGAAAATTTCCCAATCGGTCTTCTTTTACTTGGATGAAAGCTTGCTTATCCATGTTAAAGTAATCTTCATCCCACATTTCCATTTCATTTATATGCCATAAGCCAACAATTTGACTGTTCATCATTACCAACCTAGATACTCATCCTTCAAAATACTCATTACAACTGCACTGTGGTATTCCCCTTCCCACAACAAAACATCACGCCGGACACCTTCAACCACAAAGCCAACTTTTTCATAAACATGTTGCGCTCTGGGATTAAAATCATAAACTTCCAATTCAATACGGTGCAAGTCTAAAGTACGGAAACCAAAATCAACAACCAGCTTCGTCGCTTCCGCCCCATATCCTTTGCCAAACAATTTCTCACTCGCTAAAGCAATCCGAAAACTCGCGCCACGATTCGTCCAATCAATCTCATTGAGAACTACTTCCCCCAAATAATTAGGATCATCATGCAGTGTAATCGCAAAATCTACACGATCATCCGCCTCCGTAATACGTTGGCAATATTGCTCAACTTGCTCATACGTAAAACTCTGTTGTGTCCCCGTTAGGCGCATACTCTCTACATCAGACAAACTGGCAAACATCGCGGACGCATCGTCCACAGAAATCGGCCGTAAAACAACCTTTTCTCCAACTAAGACTGGTTTTTCAAGCATCAATAAATTCCTCCACATCACAAACGTAGGGACGGTATCACGCAAAGAGTCACTTCTTGAGAAACAACATTCATGCGCGCTTCTCCCTACATCATTTGTAAAACAAAACTCGGAAAAGGTAAACGACGCTTAAAAAGATAACCAGTAGCTTAATCACATCAGGTTGTTATACTAGGGTTATTCTTGCGTCTTATCAACTCAATACAAACTCAATTTTACCTATGTCACTTTCTATACGTCCATATCATCCCAGTGACCTGCCCCAACTCTATCGGATTTGCCTACAAACTGCACATCATGGAGCCGATGGTTCGCATCTATTTTCCGATCCAGATTTGATGGGGCACTTCTTTCTCGGCCCATTCGCCACCCTTGAACCTGAGTTGTGTTTCATTCTTTTAGAGAACAATTACCCAATGGGGTACATTTGTGCAACCAAAGACGTCCCCAATTTCCGACAAAACTGCGAACATCACTGGTTTCCGCCATTGCGTGAACAATATCCCCCAAACAACTCAACTTCACTGACAGCTGCTGAAGAAGAACTGTACACTTTGATTCATGAGGGCATTGATCTAAATGATGATGTTGCAGACTACCCTGCACGGCTCCATATTGCATTGTTGCCTGCCGTCCAACGTCGTGGCGGAGGCCGCCAACTGATGCAAACCTTAATCACTCAATTGAAGGCACTCGATGTCCCCGCCCTTCATTTAGAAGTGAGTCGCCGAAATCAAAGGGCCATTGCTTTCTATGAAGCAGTCGGGTTCCATTGCGTCGCCGAATACCCTGGTGCACGCATGTATGGGCAAAATCTCACCTGAGAATCAATTTTCCTAAATAATTAGGTCATCATAATGGAGCACACAAAACCCATTCAGGTTTATCCGTGCTATCTGCGTTCTATTAAAATAATCAAAGCGGAAATGTATGCTGATGCACAATTGTCTGCCCATCCGGTAAATAGTAAATATTGCACAAAGTTTTCGTAGAGCAGGATAACGTGAAGTCACCTTTTCTTGCAAAACCAACCCTTCACCGCGTTATCTCGCCCAACCGCACCATTTTGGGGCGAGAGCGACGGGAGGCTTTTGCATAACTTACCTATCCTCCGTCGCTGCCACCTTCCTTCGATATTCACCAGGGCGAACACCAAAATGACGTTTAAAAGCAGTACTAAATGCCGCCTCCGATTGATACCCCACTTGCTCTGCAATTGCCAACAAAGATCGGTCACTTTTTGCCAACAAGCTTGCTGCCCGCTGCATACGCACCAGCGTTAAATATTGATGCGGCGTCATGCCAACTAGCGTGGAAAATTGACTTGAAAAGGCAGAACGAGACATGCCGACTGAATGCCCTAAACTCTCCACTGTTAAATACGCATCGGGTTGGGCATGGATGGCACTTAACACCTGACTAATTTGTGGATCACGTAATGCGGCTAAAAATGGAATCTGCTCTTCAGTTGCCTCCATAAACGCTCGCAAAACTTGTATAAATATAATCTCTGACAAACGATTGACAATCGCTAAAGAACCCTGTTTCTCGGCAACTGCCTCATGGGCAATAAACCCCAGCGCGCTATCAAGCCAGGTTGTATTATAATTTTCATTCCCCGGAATATGTAGCAATGCTGGTAGGTTTGACAATAACGGATGCATCGCACTTTCATCTTCAAACCTAAATTCACCACAAACTAAACAACAGCCTGGGCCACTACCACCATAAATCAATGGACCAACACCTGTGTAATTTACCTGTCCTAAAACCTCATCTAAAGGAACAGAGGGTGTGCCTGGTTCATCAAGAATAGTATGCCCAGCCCCATGAGGCACAACAACCAAATCACCATTCGCAATAGATATAGCATCTTGAGCGCCTTCAACTCGTAACCAACCCTGACCACGAATCACAATATGGAAACGTGATACATTCGATTTTTCAGGAACGAACACACTCCATGGTGACGTTAATTCTGTCCGAAAATATAGGCTCCCTTCAAAGCGAAGCGTGTCTAGTATGTCAGTGAGAACATCCATATTAATCCCTTTTTTCTGTACGATTTAGTATGAAATATACACACATTAATATTGAAAATACATCCATTCGACCTTATCATAACACATGTGACTGGCCTTCACAAAACAGAAATTAAAAAACAAAATTAAAAGGAGATTCAAAATGAATCGAATTACTTTAACTGAATATAATGGCTACTTTGCCGCAGAAGAAACGTTAATCAATTTAAAACCCGGTACTTATGAATTTTCAGTAACCAATGAAGCGGGCAAAACAGTTGGGTTTCAATTGCAAGATCGAAAAAACAATGAGGATTTGCAAGCCTTTGTATTGGAAGTTGGTGAATCTAAGCGTTTTTCTGCCGATGTAGGTGAAGCTGGTGTGCGTTATCGTTGCCCTCTAAATCCTACGCCTTGGGTTGATGTTGAAGTATCAGCTTAGTCAATCATGTTAAAAGCATATTTAGTTGAGATGGTAGGGTCTACCATCTCAACTCTTTGGAGATATAGATGTTACAGCTCATAAATAATAGTCGTTTGGTTTTATTTGGTTTACTACTTTTGTTGGTTGGATTGTTTGGGTTTGCCTCAACAAATGTATCTAATGTTCACGCCAATTCTTCTTTACAGGTCTCTGTCTTATGCGAAGATGCACCGGCCCAATCTCCGCTCGTTGGTTTTTCATGCACGGCGATTACTTCGGGCACAGATTCTGTACTTAGTTATCGTTGGCAAATTAATAACGGCTCGATCAGCAACGGCCGTTTCTCTCCAGCAATTAGTGGTACCTGCATCAACAATGCCTTTGTCACCGGCACCGTAACCGTCACCGGTGAAGAAGATGAAAGTGTGGTGCAATCCTTTACCCATCGCTGCCAACAATCAAATCCGTACTAAACCACAAATCATTTAGCATACAATTTCCCGGAAGTTTTCCAATACAGACATCTTCAAAAGCAACTTTCGGGAAATTATGCATAATTCGCATTCGTAAAAATCATATCATCTATGAATTTAATGGAAACGTATGCTGATGCACAATCGTCTGTCCATCTGGTAAATATTGGACAAAGTTATAGCTCGGCAAATAATCAGGATC
>JBNKHS010000342.1:0-4885 GCA_050290485.1 Promineifilaceae bacterium (SeqCode)
GCACAACAAGTAATATTGTCCTCTCGACAATTAAAGAAGAGATGACGATTGATATATAAATTATGAAGGATTTGTCTCGAAGTCCGAATATTGCCAGCAATTGAAGCGTGCCAGTAGTATGCTTCTATTGTTATTGTTAACGATTTCAACTGCAACAACTAGATTCTAAATTTAAATAGGTGATGTTATGAATTGGAAAAATTTCTTTCTCCTGCTATTTTTGGCTGCCTTGTGGGGGCCTTCATTTGTGTTCATCAAGATGGCTGTAGAAACGATCCCTCCGTTGACTTTGGTTTTGGGGCGAGTTGGCCTAGCAGCAATTATTCTTTATGTGGTGTTGCGTGTACAAAACGGCCGTTTACCGCAGTCACCAACGATTTGGAAACATATCGCCATCGTGGCACTTATCCATAACACTATTCCGTTTGTCTTGTTTGCCTGGGGTGAACAATATATCGATAGTGCATTAGCCTCTATCTTAAACGGAACAACGCCACTGTTTACCATTATTTTGGCGCATTACTTTACCGTTGATGATCATCTCACGCCCACAAAAGTGATTGGTGTTTTACTCGGTTTCTTTGGCTTGATTTTGCTCGTCATTCCATCCTTTACCGATGGAGTTATAGCAACCACATGGGGTGTATTAGCCATCGCGCTGGCAGCAGCCATGTATGGTGTTGCCATTGTGTACACGCGTAATCATTTGCGTGGCTTGCCCAAACTGGTTGCACCGACGGGCCAAATGATTATGGCCACAATCATGTTAATTCCCCTGACGCTGATTGTGGATCAACCTTGGACTTTACCTGCACCTTCAACACAATCAATTCTTGCCTTGTTGGCTTTAGCGGTTTGGGGGACGGCCTTGGCATTTGTGATGTATTACAAACTTCTGGAAGTTGCCGATCCCAGTTATGTGTCGATGATTACGTACGTTATTCCTGTTTTTGGCGTCGTTTTAGGTGTGCTCGTGCTTGAAGAAAGCATAACCACATTAATGATTGTTGGCTGTGGTTTTATCTTGTTGGGCGTCATGGTTGTCAATGGTGTTTTTAATAGTTTGGTACGCAGACGTAAGTTAGCAAACCAAATGAGTGTTGGTGATTAGTCGAGGAAAGAAAAGACCAAACCTTAGGGGTTTCAAAAGCCCCTAAGGTTCCCATATTAGAGGTAAGTATTAAACCAATCTTGTGTCCGTTGCCATGCATCTTTAGCCGCAGTTTCGTTGTAAATTTGGGGACGGGTGTTGTTGAAAAAGGCGTGATGGGCATCTTGATAAATTTCGATGTGATGGATTTTGTTGTTGTCAGCTAAATCGCTTTCAAATTGCTTTACGGCCTCTACAGGAATGCCTTGATCTAAATCGCCAAAGAGACCGAGAACGGGGGCATTGATTTTCGGGACATCTTCGCTGGTTGGTGGACGGCCGTAAAACCCAACCACCGCGCCAATATTGGCTTTTCCAGGATTTATGGCCGTTTGAAAAGCGGCCATCCCGCCCATGCACCAGCCCACGACCCCGATCTTCTCGCCGCTCACTTGGTCCAAACTTTGTAAATAGACTGCTGCTGATTGGATTTCATATAATGCGCGGGGAATATCAAGCGCCATGACTAGCTTACGGGCTTCGTCAGGTTCAGTTGCTTTTTGCCCATGATACAAATCTGGGGCGAGGGCGACAAAGCCTGCATCAGCAAAGCGTTCACACATTTCTTTGATATGATCGACTAATCCCCACCATTCTTGAATAACAACGATGGCTGGATGGGAACGGCCGTTATCAGGGTAGGCCAAATATCCCGGTGTTGTATGACCATTGGACGGAAATATAATCATTTGCGAAGCTACATCACTCATTTTTTGCTCCAGATTTTTCCATTATGGCCTCATCCACTTCTTCCTCATCTTCCTCAAATTCTGTGTCCAGTTCGTGTAACGGGAAATGAAGGGCACCAGGCTCATCGCGATGATTTAAGAACCAAAGTTGACTATTAAATGGTTCTTCCCCTTCATCTAGCAGTGTATTGTTGGGGATATATTGTCCATTGGCTTGCAAGCTATAACTTTTGGCAGTGTCATGCAAATAGATATTTAGAATGCCTATGATTTGCTTTTGTAACTGTTCTCCTTCGATGGGAAACATGATTTCCACACGGCGATCAATATTGCGTGGCATGGGGTCGGCACTGCCTAAATAGATATGAGGGGTCCCTTCATTCTGGAAGTAGTAAATGCGACTATGTTCTAAAAAGCGCCCTACAATAGAATGGACACGAATATTATCGCTAACGTCTTCAACGCCGGGTCGCAAACAACAAATACCCCGAATGATCAAATCAATTTGCACGCCTGCTTGTGATGCCCGATACAAATCGCGAATGATTTGCGCATCGACGAGTGAATTGGCTTTGAAAATAATACGGCCGTTTTCACCCAGCTCCGTTTCGCGCACAATCAATTCACGCAGTTGGTTACGCAATGTAACCGGCGCCACGATAAATTTGCGGTATTCATCTTGTTTTGAATAACCCGTTAAAAAGTTAAATACTTCTGACGCATCTGCGCCAAAATCCTCATCGTTCGTCAGCAACCCCAAATCTGTATACATACGGGCCGTCATTGTGTTGTAGTTGCCTGTGCCCAAATGCACATAACGCCGTAACCCTTCCCGTTCACGACGCACAATAAGCAGTAATTTGCAATGTGTTTTCAGGCCCAGCAAGCCATAGGCGACATGCACCCCCGCGTTTTCCAGAGCACGGGCCCATTCAATATTACTTTCCTCATCAAATCGCGCTTTGAGTTCAACTAAGGCCGCCACTTGTTTGCCATTTTCGCGGGCACGCATCAAAGCACGCACAATAGGTGGATTTGGTCCTACACGGTAAAGCGTCATCTTAATGGCAATCACATCAGGATCTTCTGCAGCTTCATTAACTAAGTCCACAACTGGTAAAAAGCTGTCGTAGGGGTGATGGAGCAAGATCTGATTGCGGTTGAGCATTGAAAAGATCGATTGCCCGGTTCGTGTTAATGCAGGGGGTTGCATCGGTTGGAAGACTTCATCTTTTAGTTCTGGACGATCAACCTTATGCAATTCCCATAGGCTGGACAAGCCAAGGGGGCCATTAAACGTGTAGATATCATTAGCGCCGATTTTTAGGTTGTGCAAGAGGATTTCCCGCAGATTATCTGGTGTAGAATCATCAATTTCCAAACGCACAACACGCCCAAAATGACGCTGCCGTAAATTTTCTTCCATTGTCAACAGCAAATCATCTGCTTCTTCTTCCTGAATTTCCATGTCCGTATTACGTGTGACACGAAAGGGATACGCAGCTTGGATGATCATGCCGGGAAAGAGGCGATCTAAGTTAGCCGCGATCACTTCTTCTACCCACACAAATTTTTGTACTTTGGGTGGCAATAACTCATCCGGATCTAATGGATTGAGAGGAACGAGCCGGGGTAAGGCGGCGGGCACTTTGACCCGAGCATGATGGGATAGCCCTGTATCTGGATCTTCCACTTTGACAGCAAGATTTAAACTTAAATTGGAGATGTGCGGGAAAGGATGTGCCGGGTCGAATACGAGCGGCGTGAGTACAGGAAAGATCTCCCGTTCAAAATAATCGGCTACTTTTTTCTGCTGTCGTTTTTTTAATTCATCAAATTTAAGAACATGAATGCCTTCTTTAGCTAACCTTGGCTGAATCATGTTGCGCCAATTGTTGTTGGCTTCGGAAAATAGCTGAGTTACAGTGCGATGGATAGCCACAAGTTGTTCGCGTGGGGTTAGCCCATCGGCGGGACGGTCAGTGATGCCCAACAAGACTTGTTGTTTGAGGCCAGAAACACGGACCATAAAGAATTCATCCATGTTGGAATGGAAAATAGCAATATATTTGAGCCGTTCGAGGAGGGGATGCTCTTCGTTTGTGCTTTCGGCCAAAACGCGCCGATTAAATTCGATGCTGCTCAATTCTCGGTTAATATAGTAGCTTGGATTTTTGAGATCGTTTTCTGTCATCATGTTGTTTTGGGGTTGATTTTTGATTGTACAAGCTTGCGTTTTTTAGTTGCAGGAAAACACAAGGATTTGGATGAGATGAAAAAATTTTATCTAATTATAGGATTGTTGCTTGTGGCATGCCAACAACCAATAGTTGTGCCTACTGTTTGGCCGACAGCGATTTTGCCATCGGCGGTTGATGAGGCCTTGCTGGCAGAAGCAACGGCCGTTTCGCCAACACTCGCCCCACTAAAGGAAAGAATCAAAATTACGGCCGTTTCTGGCACACCAACAGAACTGATAACTGCACTCCAAACCTTTGTGCAAAACCGACCCGCCCAGTATGAATGGGTGGATGCCGGGGAAGCGGATGTTGTGATTACGCCAAATGGAGAACGCCCGTTTGCACAATGGGTGTATGCCGTTGCCGCCCCGTTTGCCACGATCCAAGATAATATAACCGCAGAGGAACTGCGTACCTTGTGGCAAGCACCCGCGACAAATACAATCCCCCTCTTTGCGCAGACAAATGATTTAGATGGCGTCAGTCGCTTGCTCGGCACGGCAGGGGAAAATGTAAAAGCTGTCCCCCTCAATTTAAGTGAGGCGGTGTGGGCAGAACGGCCGTCTTTTGCCATCGTTCCCTTTGCGCAATTGACGCCAGATTTGAAAGTGTTAACCGTTGATGGCCATGCCCCCATCCAAAAAGCATTCAACGCAGCTGCATATCCGCTGGTTTTGCGTTTAGGTTTGGTCGGTGAGGAAACGGCCGTTAATCAATTCCTTGCTGATTGGGATGGACCTACCACCAACCGCGATGCGAGCAAGATGACAACCGTGGCCATGACCGGTGTGACTGCCTTCGTGCGC
>JBNKHS010000343.1:0-4882 GCA_050290485.1 Promineifilaceae bacterium (SeqCode)
TCAACACCTCAAAAGGTTTAACGGCCGTTCCCACCAGCACGTTTCTTTCAACCGACTGAGCCAGCTGAAGAGTTTCAACACCTCAAAAGGTTTAACGGCCGTTCCCACTAGCCTATTCACTAGGTTCTCCTGAAGCTCGGGCCGAGTTTCAACACCTCAAAAGGTTTAACGGCCGTTCCCACTATCTCGACAGTCGCAAACTACATTCTTCCTCCGCTAGTTTCAACACCTCAAAAGGTTTAACGGCCGTTCCCACGTAGTTTAAGAGCTTGATGGAAGGGAACACTAGCTAGGTTTCAACACCTCAAAAGGTTTAACGGCCGTTCCCACAGCAGTTATCCACAGTGGGAACTGACTGCTCAAAGTATACCATAAGTTGCAAATCTGTGGGTAAATCACTCCACTTGCTGTTATTTAATGCCGTCATATCCATACAACTTGTCCCACCACGATCAACTTTCCGAGGGTCTTGATTTGTAACCGCAAAAACGGCCGTTTCTCATCTCCCATTAATGTTCATCAGAGCCAATTTGTACCCTAATATCTCCTTCATTCTCTCTCAATCTCCCTCGATCACCGTTTCCGAGGGTTATATGCTTTTTGGCCACAAAATTACCTCATTTTTAGCATGAAATTCACTTGTAACGCTTCCAACATATCTACATTATATCACACCATATCTTCCTAGATTTGGATAAAAAAATTATAATTACCTATCCGTGGCATTTTGTACAATTGCCAGATTTCGCTTTGCTTGTCTGAGCCCAGAACTGTCATTTAAAGCATCATATAATGCAATTGCTTCTTCAAGTGTAGCAATTGCTAGATCTATTTGGTCTAACTGAAAATAAATAATCCCCAGATTATTCAGAATGACACCCAAATTATGGTTGTTCCCTAACTGTAAAAATTTTTCCTTAGCAGATTCGTACGCAACAATAGCTTCATCCAAAATTCCTTGCCTCAAATAAACACCTCCCATATTGGCAAGACTTGTTGCCCCCTCTCCCTTATTATGATTACGCTTGTGCTGCTCCCACGATTTTCCAAAATAGAGGAGTGCCCGTTCATAATCTCCCAAAGCATCATAAACAGTGCCTAGATTATTTAACGTAACTGCTGTATTTAGGCCAAATTGATGCTGAAACTCGATCGCTTTATTCAGCCAGGTAAGTGCTATTTCAGGCTTACCGAGATCATTTGCCAATACACCTAAATTATTATAGACAATGACAAGATTCACAACATCCCCGACCTGTTCATATAAGAGAACCGCCTGATACAAGCAATTCCGAGCTTCTTCAAACTTACCTTGCGCCATCCATAGTTCGCCCAGATTGTTAAGTGCACCTGCACGTGTGCGTTCATCCCCTATTTCTTCCGATAAGGTCAAACCTTCTAAATAATACGTTTCCGCTTTTTCCCACTCCCCTATATTAAAATACGTCGCTGCTAAATTATGCAAAGTAATCGCTTCTCCTGCCTTGTGCGCACTGTCCCGCCGCAGAACCAAGGCCTTTTCAAAACAAGAAACTGCCTCCTCATAGCTACCTAAATCATCAAAGACAACGCCCAACATATTTAAAGTAGCCGCTTCACCAATTGGAGGACCAAATTTTTGCCGAATGTCTAATGCCAATTGCAAATACTCTAGAGCACGTTGCAATTGTCCCAGATTACGATAACACCAACCCAAATCTTGACCAAATCGACCTAAGAGATCGTATTGCTCAAGAGTTTGTGCGGCTTCCATTCCTCGTTCAATCCATTCGATATTTTCTTTTAGTAAACCTTGTTTTTCCAAAAAAGCATCGACACAGAGCAGATAATCCAATACAAGTTGTTCTCGCTCAACCCTTGTTAAACCAAGCTTCTCGGATTCAGCCAACAACAGCCAGGCACGGGCAATTTGAGCATACTCTTTGGACAAAGCTGAGTTATCATCTTTTTTCGATTGACAATAATGAAACCAATATTGAATATAACGATTACGTGTTTTGCTCATATCTTTTGTTGCAGCTGGGCTAACACTTCGGCATCAGCTGGCGCATTTGGATGCCCAACGCTTTGTTCAAAATCTACGGTTATTTGCATGAAATAAATGGCCATCTCGTTATTGCCAACGGCTGCATAATACTCTCCCAAATTCCATGCCCAGGTTGCTGCCCCTTGCAAATATCCAATTTCTTGATGCAGTTCAAAGGCCTCGCTGTAAGCATCTATAGCTTCTTGCACTTTTCCCATACCGGCATAAACAACACCCATATTACCCAATCGCAGTCCCCTCCCCCGTTTATCTTCCAGTTCTTGGTCAATAGTGATGGCTTTTTGCAAATAGCGAACAGCTTTTTCTGGTGCTTCCATCCGATTATAAGTCATGCCAATGTTTCCTAATGTCGTTGCCTTGCCACGACGGTCGCCTGTTTCTTCAGTTATCTGTAATCGTTGCTGATAAAGCAGGAGCGCATCTTCATATGATCCTAATTCTGTATACGTTAGTGCAAGATTCCCCAGGGCATTTTCTTCTCCGCGCTTGTCTTGAATGGATTGGGTAATTTGCAATTGTGCTTCGTAATATTCAATCGCTTTTTCATAATTTTCCAGTCGGTGGGCAACAATCCCCAGATTACCCAACGCATTGGCTTCACCATGTCGATCCCCCACGACTTGAGCGACTTGTAAGCTTTGTTTATAAAATTCCTTTGCCTGATCAAACTGCCCTAAATTGCGATGAGCATTGCCCAATTTATTCAGAATGCTGCCCTCTTTTTGTCTATCTCCGATTTTTCTGGCTAATGTTAAGGCCTGTTTTTGATAACGAATGGCTTGTTCATATTTGCCTAAATGGATATGCGCCAATCCAAGATTAGCCAGACAGGTTAATTCATCAAGGCGATGGTTTGTGGTTCGCGCCAAATCAAGGGCCATATCATAATATTGAACGGCCGTCTGTAACGCATCAATACGATGATAAGCTGTCCCTAAATTAATAAGCGTATGCATTTCGCCAAGTAGATCACCATTGGCTTGAGTGATCTGCAAACGTTGCTGATGCATCTCTATTGCTTTTTGCAGCTGTCCCATAACCGCAAAAATGGTAGCCAGGTTTCCCGATAGTGCAGATGTGCCATCCGGGTCTTTTCTTTCCTGTGCAATTTGCAAAGCCTTTTCATAGGTGGATGCCGCAGTTGGAAAATCTCCCATATCTGCATAAACCGATCCCAGATTACCTAATATGATTTGTATTTGTGTATGTGGAGAAAGACGTAATGCATCTTCAAAACATTGTATCGCTTGTTGGTATTCTCTGAGGGAATTGTAAACCAGTCCTAATTCATTCAGGCTATTTGCTTCCCCCTGAACATCATTTAACACTTGTCTGATAGTCAGCGCCTGGGTGTGACAAGTCGCAGCCTGCTTCAATTCCCCCAGATGGCGATAGGATTTTCCTAGCTGGCTAAGCAATAAGCTGGTCAATTGTTCGTTATCTTTGGCGTTGACAAGTGTAAGCCCCTGTTGCAGCCAGGATACAGAATCAACCCATAATCCTCGCTGATCCTGAAAAGGGTAAAAGGTTTGAATATATTGCATGAGGATACGAGAATCGATTGGATAACGAGGAGTCAACGTCCATGCATGCGCTATTTGTGGCCATTGCACGTGAAACCATTGCCAATCATCGACGCGATTCTTAGCCTCTGCAAGAAAATAGTTCAAATAACGTTCAAATGCCCGGCTCATCTTTTAAACCTTTGATCATCTGTACATCGGTACTTATTGATTGCTGAACGAGCGAAGCGTTTTGTTTTATAAGCTCATTTCATCCATTAATTCTTGTGCATAATCTGCCAACAAAGCGTGCATCCAAAAACGGCCGTCTTTCTGTGCTTCAGTTAAACCCCGTTTGATAAATCGTGATACCGTATCTTCAGCTTCTGTCTGTTGGCAATCCCATACATAAGCAGCCATCTCCAAATCCCATGTCAAAGGTTCGCCCCCAAAAACAGAAGCCATGGCAAAACGCTCTTTATCAATTGGCGATAAACGATCAACGCTCAACCCAAGAATTGCTTGTAGTGAAACTGGATTCTCTTCATCAATGCCTAATCGCCCTTCAGATTGCAGTAATTGTAAGCGGGCATCCCGCCTTTCCAGCAATTCATCGAAAAGCCGTTTCATGCGTGATGGAATATCTGTTTCGTCTGCCAGCATCCGCCCAGCCAACGTCAACCCTAGCGGCAAATATTCCAACCTTTCGCACAACTGCTGCGCAATGTTCTTGTCATATGCTACGGCCTCTGGAGTCAGACGATGCAAAAGTTGTAGAGATGCTTCTGGCGTAAGAATATCGACTTTGATGGTTCTGTCTTTGGTTGCAAAGTGGTGGGCAATCCCTAATTCTCGTGTCGTAATAATTGAACAGCAAGCTGGCCCAGCTACCTCGAATAATTTACCATGTCGAATTTCCCAGACATCATCAACAATCAATAAGGCTTGTCGATCATAGAGTAGTTCCTGCAAGCGATGTTGGCAGCTCAATTTGATTTGCCCTTTCAGGTGATGATTCAGGTGGGAATGGTCATGCGTATTAGCGCCGCCTATGGTTTGGTACCAACAGGTAGTGTCAACCGGGAAGTTGTGGGCACGGTCATTGGGACCTTAGGGGTTCGCTATCTTGCCTTGGCCTTGGTTAAGTTTATTCCTGTGGTGGGATCGGTAGTCGCAGGGGCGTTGAGTGGATTGATGACCTTTGTCATTGGGGAAGCGGCAATTCGTTATTATGAAGCTGGCGCGACTATTCCCCTGCAGCGATTGATTGTTTTTCCACGACAACGTGTAGGACAAGCCAAGCGGCGCATGAAAAATTGGATTCCTAGAAAGA